>CAYHTG010000007.1:0-30676 GCA_964359495.1 uncultured Candidatus Peribacteria bacterium | reverse complement strand
TGAGATCGCGATTTTCTTGGTTCGCTCACCGCAGCAAAAGCCAAAGCCGCCGCCGTAATACGCCCCACTATCAGCGATCCGATCAGTCCCGGTTCTTTAGTCACCGCAATCGCATCAATATCATCCCAACTCACCTTTGCTTCCTGCATAGCTTCCCTCAAAACGGGTATCATCACTTTGATATGTTCCCGTGCCGCCACCTCCGGCACCACGCCCCCCGTCTCCACATGCTTGGCGATTTGTGAGGCGATAACGTTCGACAAAACTTCTCGCCCGTCGCGCACCACGGCCACAGAGGTTTCATCACAGGAGGTTTCGATGGCTAGTATGAGCATGGGACTAGAGTACTAGTTTACAACAAAAGTGGCTAGAGTATAATGGTCGCGTCAAACCTGTCAGTCCTTGCTACAAGAAAAAGACTCCCAGTGGAGCCTTTTTCTATGTTCAGCGGTGGAGGTAAGGGGAGTCGAACCACTCCTGACTGGTGTCAAACCTGACAGTGCAACCAATTGCTACCCCCACATGACTGAACATTGCGATTTTATAGGACCGACCTTTATGAAATCCTGAAATTTTTCTGACATTACGCTAAGATAGCTTCGCACACCTTCGTCATGCACAAAACCGCCATCACCATCGTCAAAACACTTCAAGAAGCCGGACATAAGGCTTACTTCGCGGGAGGCTGTGTCAGAGACATGCTGCTCAAAAAAGAAGCAAAAGATTTTGACATCGCCACGAGCGCCTTACCCGATCAAATTGAAAAGCTTTTCGCGGAGACCTACGCGGTGGGCAAGAATTTTGGAGTGATTCACGTGGTGGAAAACACGCATCAATTTGAAATCGCAACCTTTCGAAGTGACTCAGGCACCAGTGATGGCCGCCGCCCGGATGCCGTAACCTTCACCCATGCCGAAGAAGATGCCAAGCGTCGAGACTTCACCATCAATGGGCTTTTCTACGATCCCACTACAGAAGAAGTACTGGATTTTGTAGGGGGCCGGGACGACCTCAGCAACAAACTGATTCGCTTCATTGGCGACCCGCACCAGCGCATTCTCGAAGATCATCTCCGTATTATTCGTGCCGTGCGTTTCAAAAACACCCTGGGATTTGGCTACCATCCGGACACTTACGCCTCCCTCAAAAAGCATGCTCAGCTCGCGGATAAAGTGAGCTGGGAACGCGTACGAGATGAACTTAATAAAATCATTATGTCGCGCGCCGCGCCGGTGGCCTTTGAAGACATGCAAGACACCGGAATTCTGCCTTATGTATTGCCCGAGCTCGAAGCCTGCAAAGGCGTGGCTCAACCTCCGGAGTACCATGAGGAAGGAGATGTGTGGACTCATCTTATGAATGCCCTTGCCTCCTTGCCCGAGGACAGCAGCTTGCTCACCCATTGGGCCGTTATTTTCCACGACATCGGAAAGCCTGAAACTTTTAAAATTGCCGAGCGTATTCGCTTTGATGAACACTCCGAAAGGTCCGCCGAAATAGCCGAGCGCGTGATGAGACGCTTGCATTTTTCCCGTCAAGACATCGAGCATGTGAGTTGGGCGGTTCGTCACCATTTTATGATGGTACAACTGCTTGATATGCCCTTGGGACGCCAACGTCACTGGTTCCTTGACCCTCGTTTCCCAACCTTGCTCGCCCTTTTCTATGCGGATGCGGCCGGAACCACGCCCACCGATCTCAGTCTTTATAAAAAAGTAAAAGCCGCTTACGAAGAATGTCTCCGCCATTTCCCGGAGCGACCTAAACCATTACTTACCGGGGAAGAAGTCATGAAAACACTCAGTCTCAAAGCGGGTCCAGATGTAGGTAACCTCCTCGATGAACTGGCTGAAAAGCAGCTTTCTCACGAAATCCAAACACCAGAAGAAGCCCTCCGTTGGCTGCAAGGCCGTCGGTGATTTCAACCATTTTTTTCCAGTAAAGTGACGCTTTCCGTGTGGTGGGTTTGAGGGAACATATCCACGGGCTGCACCACTTTAACCGCACAGCCAAGCGCTGTAAACGCTTTTAAGTCGCGCGCCAAAGTAGTGGGATTGCAGGAAACGTAGACGATTTTGCCGGCTCCAAAAGACGCACACTGCGAAACCACTTCGCCTTCCAACCCGGCACGGGGCGGGTCCACAATAAGAACGTCTGGCTTCTCTTTGAGTTCCGCCAATCGTGCTTCCACAGTCCCCAGTAAAAAAGTAGCATTTTCAATCTTATTTTTTGACGCGTTTCCTCGTGCACTTTCCACGGCCGCCTCGTTAACTTCAATGCCATAGATATGCCGCGCTTTGTGGGCGCAGAAAAGACCAATGGTCCCGGTTCCACAGTACAGATCAAAGACCACTTCCTCGCCAGTGAGTGCAGCCAGCTCCACCACCTTGGAATACAGCAGCTCCGCCTGCTTGGTGTTGGTTTGGAAAAAAGCTTGAGGCAGAATATCAAACTCCAGCTGCTGCCCATCCTCCAAAATCAACGCCTCGGTAAGAGCCTCCTTGCCGAACAAACGATTTTCCTCCACCCAAGTGGGATGCCCTTCAACCTGATAAACCGTATTCCAGTACACCGACGTAATGCGCTCATCGCCTTCAAACAAGCTTGCAAAAGCCGCTTTATGATCGAAAACCGAGGTGGAAGTCGTTAAAATCACCATCACTTCGCCGGTATTTTTCCCTTCTCGCACAGTCAGGGTTTTGAGCAAGCCTTCATGGGTGTGGCTGTTATAAACCGGCACACGGTGTTCATTGGCAAAGTCCCGCACTTTTTTCACGATTTCCACCAGCAACTCCGATTGCAAAAAGCACTCCTCAAGGTCAAAAACCTCATAATGGTAACCCGGCGGATAAAACCCGAGCATCACTTTCCCATCGGGGCCGGTCCCAAAAGAAAGCTCCATTTTATTCCTATAGAACCACGGAGTGGCATTGGGAATCAAAGGCTGAACTAAATGCTCCTCTAGCCCTCCAATCCGATGGATGGCATCCCGCATTTGCTGTTCTTTCACCTTGCACTGCTCGGCATAATCCAAAAATTGCCACTTACAACCACCACAAGTCCCAAAGTGCTTACAACGGGCCTGAACTCGCAGTGGGGAAGGCTCCAGCACTTGAAGCAAACGCCCTTCGCCATAACTGCTGCGCGCTTTCTTCATCCGGGCGCGCACGATGTCACCGGGCGCTACGCCCTCCACAAAAATCTTATAACCCTCCACTTGGCCAATCCCGTTTCCGCCATAGACTAAAGAGTCGATTTTTATGGTGATTTCAGCACCTTTTTTAGGTTTCATTGCCTGAATTATAACCTATTTGTGTAAGAAATCATCTTTTAGACCGTCTTATCCCTCGTAACAACCTTTAACCAACTCTATGGATAACGAACACTACGCTAATTGGGACGACTATGATGATCGTCTCGCGAACATTCCTCAAGTCGTTGATGTTTATTCTGAGGATGAGGATGATGAAATTGAAGTTATTGACCGGGCCGAACCCATTCTACAAAAGCCTTACGACCCTACCGATGCACCCGACCCCGCACCTATTTTGGCCAGAATTGCAGCTTTCAAAAAAGCCACAATAGTCGTTGCCGAGTATGAAGAAGATGCTATTGATGACCACGCCGTAGCGGAACGCGAAGGCGCTCTACAAATTGATCCTACTGAAGTTCCCGATCCTCAAAGTCCAAAACTTCTAGCCCTAATGGCTGCGGTCACTGCACTTAGAGTCAAGCCGGAACCAAGCGCAAAAGCTGATGAAGAAGAAGTTCCCGCAGTAAGTTTTGGGGTTGCCGAAGATGCTTTTTTCGCCTCAGAGCCTAAAGTGGAGGAAACACCCAAAAGAGGTTGGCTAGGCCGTCTAGCCGATAAAATAGCGAAAAAAATTGACCGTGGGATGGAAGCCTTGGGAACTGCCCTCGATTATATTGTTCCAGCCGGCTCCATGGCCACTCTTGCCGCGCTTGGCAGCTTGGGATTCAGTACCATTAGCAATTATGAAAATGTAGCTGCTGCTAGCGAATCGGCAGACCGGTCCGTGCTCGTTCAAACGGCGAGCAGCCCTTCTGTTTCCATTGCCATGACGAAGGCAAGTGTAGATGCCCCCTCTAAAGGAGACACCTTTGAAGTGAAGACAACGCCCAACACTTTATGGTCTGTTAAACCTGAACCCGCAGCTTTGAACACGCTTCTTGTGGAGAAAAATCAAGAAATTGTACACCATGCCGGAGGAGCAAAAGCCAACTATCTTTTTAGCAGCGCTGCATACACCCACTTCATTCATGAACTTAATAAACCCTCGCGTGGGTTTACAGCTATTCTTGCGCACCCGGAAGTGGCCAAAGCCAAAAACATCGCCGAAATGGTGAACTTGGTGGAACAGTACTTTGGTGAAAGTGTGGCCGATCTCGTGGAGTCCAACGCAGCGGCCATGCACCTAAGCACCGGAGCAATACAGCAGATTAGTTCGGCGTACTAGTACGCCGGCTCAACCTGTAAAACTTGCGGTTTCGCCTTGTCTCAGGGTAGCCTGAATAAGTGAGACTACAAATCCTCCAAATCGCCCTTTCTAAAAAGGAGCAACTGTATCGCACCTCCAGCCGCCTCTTTTGGCCCATCCTCTTGGCGTTTATCACGACGGGCAGCAGTTTTATTGGCCTGGCCGTGAATCCACCCCTAGACCCGCTCAGCATCGATTTCATCTCCGACGCGTGGGAAGAAAAGAAGGGCGCTGAAATAATAAGCCTCATGTTCACGGGTGACATCATGCTCGACCGCTACATTAAAACCCTTCGCCAGCGAAACGGGGGGGATTTCCCCTTCACCTACATGCCGGAAGTGATCGCCGCCATTGAAGAAAAACTGGGTGTGAATGAACTCGATTTGATAGTGGGAAATTTGGAATGACCCATCACTGATTCCGACTATACCAACAATGGCACCGCGATGATTTTTAACTTTGAACCCGCCACGGTGGACCTTCTAAAAAATGCCGGCTTCACCACTCTTAATATGGCCAACAATCATACTTTTGATATGGGGAAGGAAGGCGTCAAAGAAACACACGACTATCTCGCCGCCGCCGGAATTGAAGGCTTTGGACATCCAGACACGCCGAATGGAGAATTCAGTTTTATTCGCTACGATTTTGGGAACACCTCCCTTGGTTTTTTAGGCCTGAATGATGCCATTATTCGCTTAGATACAGAGTCTGCACTAACCGAAATTAAAGAACTCGATTCTCAAGTGGATTTTCTCATTATTGGGGTTCACTGGGGTTGGGAATATGAAACGACCGCCCGCGAATCCGTCGTGAGCAAAGCCCACCAATTCATCGACGCGGGCGCCGACTTCATTTGGGGACACCACCCGCACGTGGTCCAAAACACGGAAGTCTACAATGGCAAAACCATTTACTATTCCGTGGGCAATTTCGTCTTCGATCAATATTGGACAGCCGCCACCCAAGAAGGCCTCGTCCTCGGCCTCAAGGTTGAAAACGGCGAACTCACCATCATCGAACAAATGGTCGACCTCGTAGACAAAGGTGCACCTAAACCGAGAACGGAGTAAAAGACATTTGGCAAACCAATCGATGATCGGTCAGCGGGAAATTACATTGAAAAACCACACTACCATTATTGGCTTGCTCAATCCTTGCGAGGTTCGACACGTGCACCCGGCCATCTAGCTTAGATTGATTCGCGGCAAAGTGAGCGAGGGTAGCCCCTAAAACTGCTGAAGTTGCTCTTTCTATCTCCTCTTGAGACCCACTTGAATCTATTACCCCTGTGATTCGAAGAGCTTGTGCGTAAGGAGTTGGGTCGAAATCCCTTTGACAAGAAACGCTTGAGTCATCCAGCACCAAAGTACCTTCGCAAGTGCCAACGGAAAATAGACTTTGTCGCAAAGCCGCATCAATAATGCCTGCAACGTCTGGGTAGGTAAGGGCGTAACTAGGGATGTGGGTCACCCCAGAATCTTCATCCGGACCTTTCCTGGTTTCAAAAACACGGCTGAGGGAAATTCCCGTTCCACCACAGCGAATTCTTACTGCATCCAAAGCTTCTCTTAGGTTTCGTGGCATTGCTTCCAATGCCAAAATTTTTCCAGTGGAGTGTAAACGCGGGTTAAACACATTGACTGAACCTGGCCCAATGGGGCTTAATCCTTCATGATGCCGGCCTATAAAACTCGCTAGAGATTGTGACATGATTAATAATTTACTCTAAGCTGCCAATATGGTATAATTTAAAGATTAAATCAAACCCATTTTCATGAAAATTCACTTCTTCGGTGCTGCTCGCGAGGTTACAGGTTCCCGCCACCTGCTGGAGGTCAACGGTAAAAAGATCCTTTTAGACTGTGGAATGTTCCAAGGAAGACGAAGTGAGGAACGCGACAAAAACAAAAATTTTGGCTTTGACCCCAAAGAAATTGACGCGGTAATTCTTTCTCATGCGCACATTGATCATTCCGGGAATCTCCCCAATCTTGTGAAGCAAGGTTTTAAAGGACACATTTATTGCACCCATCCCACGGTGGATTTGCTCGGTTACATGCTTCGCGACTCCGCTTTCATTCAAGAAAAAGAAGTCGAGTATTTGAACGAAAAAAAGAAAGTGGCGGGGGAGGAAATTATTGAGCCGCTCTACACCACTGAAGATGTGGAAAAAACGCTGCCCCTCATAAAAGGTTTGCCCTACGACGAAGTGGTGAAATTGTTTGGGACCGAAGATATTCAAATCATCTTCCGTGAAGCCGGACACATTTTAGGCTCCGCCATCACAGTCATCACCGTGCTCGACGAAGACGATGAAAAAGTGAAGCGCCTGGCTTATACCGGTGACCTCGGACGAAACAATATGCCCCTCATCCGCAACCCCTATCAAATTGAGGAAGTGGAATATCTCATGATGGAATCCACCTATGGAAACCGTCTCCACGAATCCATTTTGGAAGCGGAAGCCAAGCTCGCCGAAATTGTAAAAACCACCGCCGCTCGCGGAGGAAGAATTCTTATCCCCGCCTTTTCCCTGGGTCGCACTCAAGAAATAATTTATGAACTTCATAAACTCAGCGACGAAAAGAAAATTCCAGAGCTTCCGGTTTATGTGGATTCACCCCTTTCAGTGAATCTTACGGAAGTGTTCCGAAATAATTTAGGCGCTCTCGACGAAGAAACCCAAAAACTCTTTTTAAAATCTCACGACGATCCCTTCAACTTTCCGGAACTGCACTATACTCAATCTGTTGAAGAATCGAAGGCGCTCAACAATCATAATGGACCTTGCATCATTATTTCCTCATCCGGAATGTGTGAGCACGGCCGCATTTTGCACCACATGAAGAATGCCATTGAAGACCATCGCAACACGCTCATTATTGTTGGATTTCAAGCCAAAAATACGCTGGGACGCAAGCTTGTGGAAAAAGAAAAAAGGGTGAACATTTTCGGCAAGCCCTACGATGTGCGCATGGAAATCAAAATCATGAACACCTACTCCGCTCATGCCGACCGCAGCGACTTGCTCGACTACGCCGGTAAAGTACGGGGACTCCAAAAACTCATCCTTGTCCACGGCGAAGACCAAGCTTGTGAAGACCTCAAAACCGCCATGCTCGGCAACGGCATCAAGGACGTCATCATTCCTTCTTTCGGAGAAACGCTGCAGCTCTAGCAAAAAGGCCCTTGCGGAAATCTCTAAAGTATGCTATCATTACATGATGATCCTTGAAAACACGGAAACTTATGGCGCACAGGGGCGTAAATGATTCTTTCGGGATTTGTTTGCTCCCCGTTGTGCCCTAAGTTTCAAATCGCCTAGTAAGCCTGGATATATGGTCACTTCCCAAAGTGCCATTGGCCACTATCACCTCGTTCCAAGTGGGGTTTCGTGCTTGGAGAGAAGGGATAGACAGATAGTTTTTTCGGCCGGTTGTGCCTCTCGGGGTATGATCAACGGAAAGACTTGAGTTCTGCTCTAGCAATAGACAGTTCCCAACTTTAATCTCTTATCTGATGCTGAAGGACGATTTGAAACACTTAGGGCAATTTTTGTATCAAGCGAACCCGAAGGGTTTGCTAAGCAATAGGAATCGCTCTTTTAGACTTAAGGTAAAAGAAAACAATGACCACCGCGGTCACGACGGGTGAGAACCACTCGGGGATTTGTGCGCCAAAACTGTGAGCAAGCATCACGGCTCCCAAAATCAAGATGGAATACATCGCCCCATTTTTAAGGTAGATATATTTTTTAATGCGCTCAATATTGCCCACCGTAAGCTGACGAACCACTATGGCGCCGATTCCGTTTCCAATTAAAATCAAGGGCACGGAAAGGGTAAACGCAAAGGCCCCCAGCACTCCATCAATAGAGAACGTGGTATCGATCACTTCCAAATAAAGAATTTTGCTGACGGCAGACATGTTGCCTTGTTTAAGCATGTTAGCCTCGGCTTTTTCGGCGTTCTCTTTAAAGCCGTGCGTGATGAAGAAAGCAGTTGAGCCCACCACCGCTCCAAAGGCCATCGTTGGATTTTCTTTTAAGCTGAACCAAACAATCGCCGCGAGCAATATTGAGACCACGGCATAAAACCAAACACCTTGCGAGTGAAAGAATTTTTCTCCGCGCAGTCCATAATTTTTCGGTTCCAAAAACAACCAGTGAAAAAACAAAAAAATGAGGAACACACCGCCTCCATTGAGCAAAATCGGAGCCGATTTCTCAATAGCTTCAATAACAGCAGGGTCGCTGCTGAAAGTCGCCGTGAGAGAACCGATGAAACCAAGCTCCGGCGCCGTAAAAAACACAATCAGCCAAGGCAAAAGTCCACGAACCAAAAATACGGCAATCAAAATACCCCAGAGCAAAAACCATCTTCGCGCTTTGGCCCCCATGGTATTGAGTACCTCCGCATTAATTATCGCATTGTCTATGCTGCTTACCGTTTCGAACAAAATGAGTCCGCCAACAATGAGAAGCATGGAAATCCAGTCCATAAGCTGAAACGAAGTGAAGGCTAAGCAACTACGTGGCCAAGGGCCACACCAATTCACGGAACCTTTAGAGATCGAAACAGAGTATGCGTTGCATTCAGAAATTTTTCAATGCCTTCGTGGGGAAGCACCAATGTGGCCGTGTTCACCAAAGGATGGCACTGCAAACTTTGTCCCCAAAGGGCTTCATCAATCACCACTTCCACGCCGTGGTCGGCGTCGTTCACAACTCCAAGTAGAGTTACACTTCCCGGCTCAACATCCAAATACTTTTTCAACCTTTCCGGCGAAGCAAAGCTAAGTTTAGAAACGCCAAGCATGTCCTTGAGCGCCTTGAGATCAACTTGTTTTTCGTGCCCCACCACGACAAGAAAATGCCGCTTTCCATCTCTATCCCTCAAAAGTAAATTTTTCGTACCCTTACCGGGCATTTGAGGACACTTTTCCGCTTCCTCACAAGTAAACACAGCCGGATGGTCAAAACGCTGATATGCGATTTGATGTTGGTCGAGAAAGGAATAAATGTCCACCTGAAAATTATACCACACGACGCCCAGCTGTAGGGAAAAATTCGTCCAAAAATTGCTTACCCACTGGACTTAAATTCTCTTCGTCCAAACCGAGGAAGCTTTTTAATTCGGTAAGTCTTTCCTGGCTGCTTGCAGCGAGAATTTCTTTTACAGGAAACTCTTGCAGAAGTTTTAAAGGCAGCTCCGGAAGTTGCAGTGCTAATAGTAGTAATCGATTGAGCTCACTTCGTTTAAGCGCCAGCGCGATGCCCGTAGCAATTCGAACAATCCCTCTTCTTAGTAGAATGTCAGCCGCCAAAAGATCATCCGGATTTGAAAGTGCCACCAGCCAATGGAGAAAATTCGTCCCACCTGCATCGTACTGACTAAGGCCCTTTACACTTGAAGCTTCATTACCGCGCCAGTTTCTACATTTTTCCAGTTTCGGATGTCTCTTCACATCGTGGCAGGCGCAAGCAAACTTTCCATCCGTCGTTTTCTCCAAGTGGATACAAGGTTCAAAATTCCCTTTATTGTAGCCGGGAACACGACTCCAGCGGAACCACGGTTTCACGGCGGGCAGATCGGGTGTGGGGTAGCCAATACAGCAAAGCCCGCATTGCACGCAATCTCCCTGCTTTCGGCATTGGTCAATTTCGTCTGCGGAAAAAACATGACCATCACCCTCACGTCCAAGAAAATCAATTAATTCCATAGAAACTTTTTTAAGGCTTTTCGTCCAGAAAATTCCAAACGAGGAGATAAATATTTTTCAACTTTTTCTCTCAACACACAATTCACGCATCTCCAATACAGCGATTCCTATAATTGCCCGTAGTACCCCCTCGCCAAAAGTTAAACTGTTATAAGCTCCAGACACTTCGCGCTTAAGGGCATCCCCTAATTGTTGTTCAATCGACATAAATGATCTTCAAAGCACACAAAATAGCACATTCCATTGGGCTCGACAAGGTTGGAGCAGGTGACGGGAATCGAACCCGTATCAACAGCTTGGAAGGCTGTGGTAATAGCCATTATACGACACCTGCAAGCGAACGCGAAGCGTTTGCTACCAAAAGAACGGGTTCATCTTAGTGGGGGAAGGCCTCTTTTTCAAGCGGATTTGCCGTGGCCTCTCCTCTCCGTTAAACTGAAGTCCATGAAAGCGGAAATTTATACCGATGGAAGTTGTATAGGAAACCCGGGTCCGGGAGGATGGGCGTTTTTACTTCGCCTGGAAAAAAATGAAACACGAAAACAAGGCGGCACCGTCTACACCACGAACAATAGAATGGAACTCAGCGCCGTGATTGAAGGGCTGAAGTGGCTGGGAAAAGAACATCCCGCCATTAAAGAAATCACCCTTTATAGCGATTCGTCCTGGGTGGTGAATACCATGAAGTTGAACTGGAAACGCAAGAAAAACTTAGACCTCTGGGCGGAACTGGCTCCTTTGCTCGAAGGTAAAAAAATCACCTGGCAATGGGTGAGGGGTCATAGTGGCCACAAAGAAAATGAAGATTGCGATGTCCGGGCCAACAGGGAAGCTTACAAACAACGAAACAGCGGAGGAGGATTTTAAAATTACCTTTTCGGTCTAAGGGAGGATTCTGAAGCACCAAAGTCTGGTTCCGTGCTGAAGAAGCCTCTCTTAGACTTACGAAAAGGCGAATTTCAGAGTTTTTTTAAACCAAAGCCTCCAGTTTCTCCGCCATGGCATCTTTGGGCAAAGCACCTGTCACTCGATCCACTTCTTTCCCACCTTTAAAATAAATGAGAGTTGGAATGCTCATGACCCCGTACTTTTGGGCGCTATCCATACTGTCATCCACATTGAGCTTCACCACTTTGGCCTTGTCTTTATAATCACCGGCAAGTTCTTCCAAAAGGGGAGCAATCATCTTGCAGGGTCCGCACCAATCCGCGAAAAAATCCACCAAAACGGGCACCTTCGATTCGAGCACTTCCTTATCAAAATTTTGGTCTGTAACAATGGAGGTCATGGGGGAGTTGTAATAAGAGCTAAAGTATGGCAAGTTTAGCACGAGGACCCCTTTGAGAAAAGCGTCAAAATATGTTATAATTTAAGGATGAAACTTACCCTAAAATTTGCCGTCGGTTTATTCCTCGCTTTACCCTTTGTTCTCGGAGCAACTCTAGCGGGCACACCTTCGAGCTCGGAACACATTCTTGGTGAGAAGCTCATTACACTCGAGCTGGAGCCTTCGGCCTCTATTATTGAGATTGGGCCACACTACCAAAGCAGCCGAACCTTTGTTTCGAAGGTTTACGAGGCCGATCAAACTTTTCAACTTTTAGGCCTCAATTGGGGAGAGGTTTTGCCCGAAGAAACGGCCGCCGCTCTTGAAGTTCGACTCCGCACCGCAACAGGAGAGTGGACCGATTGGCAAGCGCTTCAAGAAGATGAAGACCACCCCACGGGCGACGAGGCTCTTTGGACTTATATTCTCACACCCGACAGCGATGCCTTTGAGTATCGTGTTTTTCTCAGCACCGGCAAATCCTCCGTGACGCCCAAACTTTCCGACGTGTCCTTTGACGTGGTCAGCGGAGGCGAACAGTCCCTCTTCAATCAATTCAAAGTGGGCTTGGAAAAACTCATTTTTAAAAGCGACAACGAAGTGATCGCGCGCGACGAATGGGGCGCCGATGAGGATCTTCGATTGGCTAAAACTTACAACGTGGATTTTGACAGCTCGGAGTACGCGTCGGAACTTTCTGACGAAGAAGTGAAGGACGACCCGGACATGGAAATTGTAGATTCGGTCTTTGTGGATGAAAATGGGGACAAGCTCTACTGGCCGCTCGAGTATCCCGCGGAAGTTAAAAAAATCATCATTCATCACACGGCGACGAGTTCGGATTTAGACGATCCTGAAACTGCGATTCGTGCCATTTACCAATACCATTCCGTGACGCGTGGTTGGGGAGATATTGGTTACAATTTCATTGTGGCTCCGGATGGAACTATTTATGAAGGCCGATCGGGAGGAGATGGCGTAGTGGCCGGTCATGCCTCCGGTTACAACACCGGCAGCGTGGGAATTGCTCTCTTGGGAAATTATGAAGAAAGCGACTTATCCGGCGAAATGATGCAAGGGCTTACGGCTTTAATTTATGAAAAAGCGGACCTCCATGACATCGATCCGGACGCTTTTAGCACCTTCCGCGGTGAAAGCATTCCCAACATTTTGGGTCATCGCGATGTGGGTTCCACCGCTTGTCCGGGCGATCACACTTATGACTACCTCGATGGAATTCGCAATCTCGTGGGCAACGCTCTTGATGCCCGCCGCAACACAAGCACGGAAGACGATTACGCTTATAAAGAAGTGGGAAGTCGCGAGCTTTTAGTTTTGGATCCCGGCGAACAAATGGGAGTGAGCGTAAAAATTAAAAATACCGGAGAAGAAACGTGGACCAGCGACACCTACTTGGTGGTGAACGCCGATGAAGAATCCGAAGAGCTGGTCAGCATTCCCAAGGACTCGGAAAAGCGCAGCGCACAAATGAAAGAAACTTCGGTTGCGCCGGGAAGCACAGCAACTTTCAATTTTACCGTCACCGCGACCATGAACGGTGGCCTGGCTCAGTTCGATATGTCTCCCGTTTTTGATGGCACCGAAAAGACGCTGCATTACATGGACTTGGGTCTTTACGTGAACAAACCGAGCCTGAATTTTGATGTAAAAAGCGAGGACGTCCCCGATGCCTTGAAGCCGGGTGAAACAGCCGAGGTGACCATAAAAATAAAAAACGAAGGGACCCTCACGTGGGAGAAGGAAGGCGACTATGCGGTGACTCTCGTGCAAAGTGGCTCCTCCGATTTAGTGGAGGAAACAACCTTAGCTTCGCTTGAAGAAGATTCAGTGGAAGTCGGAGAAACGGCGACCTTCACGTTTACCATCACCGCGCCCGAAACAGGCGGCAATTACACGCTTTACTACTACCCTCAAATGGAGAACTCCAACGCACAGGCCGCTTCCTCCGGACAAATCAGCGTGCAAGTGGCGGACAGCGATGAAGACGCCGTGATCAGTGAGACTTTCGAAGACTTAACATTTGAGCCCGGCGAGAAAAAAACCGTTTGGATCAAAGTGAAAAATACCAGTGTTTCCTCGTGGTCTTCCTCGGGCTCCAATCCCTTCAGTTTGTCCTTCACCGAGCCATCCGGACTCAGCACCACCACTCCAAAAATCGCTTTCAAAAATCTGCCAACGGGCGCCAGCTCCAAAATCTACTTCAGTATCACTGCTCCCGACGAAGCGGGCACCTACACGCTTGAAATCCGTCCTCGACTGGGCTCGACCAATCTCACCACCAATCCTTACGAGCTTGAACTTACGGTGGAAGAGGAAGAAGAACTTTCCTTTGAGAAGCCCGATTATGAAAATCCCATTCGTATAAAACTCACTCCCGACGATGAAGTAGGCACTCCCATCGTCACCTCTAAATCGAGTTTTGCTTTGTACGATGACGAGGAACTCATTGAAGTCTTTTCGTCCAGCAGTCGTGTTCGCACAACCTATGTGGATGGTTCATTCTGGATCACGTTTGGCTCAAATAAATGGACCCTGGAAGGCCCTGTTCGCTTTACTCCGGAAGAGGATGGCATCATGAAAATATTAACCATGAACCAAATCGCCGGTTGGGATGAAACCATTAACGACAATCAATTTCGTGGAACAATAGAAGTGAACGCCGTAGACGACGAAGCAATTCTGATCAATGAACTTCCCCTCGAAGAGTACCTCATGGGCATGGCGGAAGAAACGAATGATACGCCCACGCAAAAATTGAAAACCATGGCTATTTTGGCTCGCAGTTATGCCTACTATTATATCACTCTAGCGGAAAAATTTCCGGGCCTGCCTTACGATGGAGAAGACGATCCGAATACCTTTCAAAAATATTTGGGGTATGGCTACGAACTCCGTCATCCCAATGTTGCCGAGGCGGCACAAGACACCGAAGGCACCGTTGTGAGTTACAAAGGAACCGTGATTAAAACTCCTTATTTCAGTAAGTCCGATGGGGTAGCCACAAAAAGTGCCAAAGACGTTTGGGGTTGGACGACCACTCCTTACTTAGTTTCCGTTCCGGATCCTTACTGCGACAGTGTGGCCTTCTCCGGACATGGCGTAGGGCTTTCCGGCTGTGGAGCAAAAACCTTGGCCGAAGAAGGTTGGACATTTGAAGAAATCATCAAGTACTACTACACTGGGGTGGAATTAAAAACCCTCGAATGATACTTGGAATCAATACCGCCCAGAAATTACACGAACTTGCTTTAGTCGCAACCTCGTCGAAGCCAAGCATTTTATTAGCCGAAAAAATATGGATCGATGAACGCCGAGACGTCGAAGACCTTGTGCCGTTTTTGAGACAACTGCTCGAAGAGCATGGCCTATCGAAAAAAGACATTACCGATATTGTGGTGGTGCGAGGTCCGGGTTCTTTCACCTCGCTGCGCACCGGCGTGGCTTTTGCAAATGCACTCGCGGAGGGGCTGGACGCGAAACTCTATTCACTCGATACCTTCGAACTCTTGAGGCGCAAGGCAGCAACGGCAAATCCGACTTTGGTTATTCTCCATGCGGGTGGTCTCGACGTGGGTGTTCGCTACAATAATGAGCCTATTCGTGTGGGTCCTTTGGCGGCCCTCCTAAACGACTATCCTCACAATAAAAATCTGCACGTAATTGCCGAACTCACAGAAACTCAGCGCGAAGAATTGAATCCCATTCTGCGTGAGAAAGAATGGAAACTTATCGAAGGACACGAGCTTCAAACCATGGGCGAAATGCTGATAACATCTGGCTTAGAAGGTCTTCAGTCACTTGATACAGTAGAACCATTTTACTTGAAAGGAGCCCACATCACCAAATCCTCTGATCCTTGGAAAAAATGAAACTCTACATCGTAGCCACACCCATTGGAAACTTGGAAGACATGAGTTTTCGCGCGGTCCGGATTTTAAAGGAAGTCGATTTAATTGCCGCGGAAGACACACGGCACTCCCGCGTCCTTTTGCAGCATTATGACATCACAACACCCAGCACGAGTTTTCATAGCTACACCTCGGACGCGAAAGCGTCAGCTCTAATCAAGGAAATCCTTTCCGGAAAAACCCTCGCGCTCATCACTGACGCCGGCACCCCCGGCATTTCCGATCCCGCCTGGGTCCTCGTACAAAAAGCGCTTACAGCCGGCATTGAAATTGTACCTGTCCCCGGCCCTGCTGCATTTCTCACGGCACTGATGGGCAGCGGCCTTCCCATGAATGAATTTTTGTACCTTGGTTTTATTCCCGCAAAAAAAGGCCGCCAGACTTTATTCGAATCGCTTCGTGAGGAAGAGCGTACGGTGGTACTTTACGAGTCCCCGCATCGACTCCAAAAAACACTGAGTCTAATGCTTGGAATTCTTGGCTCTGACCGCATCGTAGTCGTAGCCCGCGAACTCACCAAACTCCATGAAACCTTTCACAGGGGAACCCTCGGAGAGCTTAACGAATACTTTCAAAAAAATGCTCCCCGCGGCGAGATTGTTCTTTTAGTAGCGCCAAAAGATTTTGGTCTGTAATATAGAGACACCTAACTACGACCAATGTCCAAACCCACCTACGGTTTCTTCTCCTCTTTAACGCACTCCGTTTACTCGCCCGCTTTTTACGCCGGCCTTTCGCAGAAAACAACCATGGCTTCAGTGTGGTATTTGCTGCGCGTGACACTCATTCTATTTTTGCTCGGTGCCCTCATCATCCTTATTCCAATTGTAAAAAACTGGGACACAATTGATCAAAGCATTCAAAATGCTCTCAACGTTTACCCCGAAGATTTGGTTCTCACTTTTCAAGATGGCCAAATGACGTCCAATCAAGTTGAACCTTACTTTATTGAATCTAAAGAGATTGTTCCCGAACAATGGCGCGAAGATTTCATGGAATCGACAAGTGGAGAGTTTCCCAAAAACATAGTGGTGATTGACACCGTGACACCATACACACAGGAGCAATTTGCAGCTTACGATGTTTTGGTATGGCTCAGCAAAGATACGGTTTACATCGAAGACGAAGCAATAACTTCCAGACCGCTTTCAGACGTCCCCAACGCCGTTGTGGATAAAACTTTCGTCGATGAAAAAATTGCCATTTGGTGGGGTCAAATGAAAACCGCCATTCCGTTTTTAGTGGTGCTTTTCATTGTGGTGGGGGTAGTAGCCATCACCCTTTTCCGCATGATTTACTCAGTGATTCTTGCGGTGGGCGTACTCATTATAGGGAGCATCATGAAGTTAAACCTCGACTTCGAGGGCAGCTATAAAATTGCTCTCCACGTCATTACGCTTCCAAGCTTCCTGGCCTTAGCGATTATGCTCACGAGCCGCTACACCGGATTTTACGGCTTTCCTTTTTGGTTCACGCTCCTCTCGCTTCTTTTGGTGGCTGTGAACTTGAAAAATCTTCCAAAGAAAGCCTAGTACCTCACTCATAAGAAATCACTTCTCCATAAACGCCCGTTGAAATCGTGCGTTGCAAAGTGAGCGAAGGAACTTCCCCAAGCAGATTTCCACTGTAATCTTCGCTGAGTGTCACCGTCATAATGAGGGTCACTTGCGGCTGCACTTGGACGTCCTCTTCGGCAAAAGCCCGATAGGGGTCTTCCATAGGAGTTATAATCACATAAAAATCCTGCACATTAATAGCGCTTGGGGTGAAGGCCATAAAGTCATAGGCCGTGCTGCCTTCCGTATCGGTAAGATCACTGAGATTAGGAACAACGTAAGTAGTACTTGCCAAAGGGATTTCTACTAAATTTGAAAATCATATTTTCGACCTTATCTCTCAACTTAGGATTGAGCCGCTTCAAGCTTTTTCGAAAGTCCTTATGGAAAATTATCCTCATTAGATCGATAGAAAGTAGTTCCTCATTTCCTCATCCGAATCAAAAGGACCCTCAACATTAATCCCGCGCTTGCCTTCCTGTGCCGCTTTATTAATGGCCACTTCCTGTTGAAGCATCATCCCGTTCTCGGTTAAAATTTTGAAAGGGATACCCTCATTAGTCACAATTTGGTGCATGTAAAGCTTAATGGCGGAACTAAAATCCAGGCCCAATTTGTCGAGAACTTTCTTGGCCGATTTCTTTGTTTTTTCATCAATGCGAACTTGAATGGTAGACATAGTTAAGTGGGTTAGTATGCCACCATTATATTACAATGTCACTACAACGTCAATCCACCAGCAACCGGTACAACTCCTCGGAAATTCCCGCTCGAGTTCTGTCGTCGTCCGGCTTAAAGTAGAAACCCTCTTCTTCCAAAAGGCCCATTTCCTGGGCAGCCGCAACGTAAGGAGCAAACCAAGCAGTGGTGGCTACGTCGGCAAAAGGATCTTCTTCCGGAGTTTCCAAGTCAACGCCCTGAGAGTTCAAAAGCATTTTTAAAGCCTCCACTTTATTGACAGTGTCGGAGGGACGGAAAAAACCGTCGTCATAACCGGAAACCCAACCCTCTTCTTTGGCGTAACACACATACTTGGCATACCAATCGGTGGTCACATCGGGAAAGCAGTTTTGGTACTCGTCGGCATCCGGCGTAACCCCCTGGCCCTCCACCAAAATTTTCAAAAGTTCCGCACGGTTCACGGTATTTTCAGGCTTGAAACTGCCATCGCTGTAACCGCCCAAAACGCCTTCCTCGTAAAGGTAGTCGATGGCGATGTAATTATCGTCCGTAGCATCCAAATCGGAGAAAACAGGTTCCTCTAACAGGCTTGCTTGAACGAGAACGTAGCTCGTTTCAAAGTAGGGGACGTCATTGATGTAGAGGCGAGCTTCCACATGACCACTGCCAAGATTCTTTACAGTGTAGGCCTCTGTAAAACCTTCCAGGGTACTGCCATTATTGAAAGCTATCGCAAGCGTGCACTGTTCAAAAATCGCTGTATTTTCATAACTGTTTCCATCCGGTAATTCCAACTCGTAATCAGGTACGAGTGAGTACTCACAACTCACGGTCATTTCATCCATTTTGCCCCAGACCGCTTCCTCAAAACCGAAGGCTGCATAATCTTCTTCCTCGATTGTCTGTTCATAACCGTTTAAGTCAAAGCCCACATAGTCTTCACTCAACTTCTTGCCGTTTATAATATGGGCGTACATCACATTGTCTAAGAGATACATTTCGGTCGCGCCGGTTTCATCTTCAATGGCAAAACACGTGTCTGCCACCGTATCCTCACAGTCCACTTGTATGTTCAAGGAAGTTTGGGTTTCGGTACTGTTTTCGGCCACCAGACTTTCCACCGTTATTTCCTGTTGCCACCAGGTTCCTTCATCGAAAAGGAAATAATCTTCAAGGTTTTGTGCTAGTAATTCGCTATCCACTGATTCTTCTTCATCATCATCTTCACTTAATTCAACTTCCTGATCTTCTTCGTCCGCAGAATCCTCCAGTTCAATGCTAGTGTCCTGAAGGACAGTCGTTAAGGTATAAAGCCATTCGTTGTCTTCGTAGTAGCGGGTTTCTTTTTCCACCATGCCCACATTCTCTACGTAATACTCGGTGATCTGGAAACGAACATCGGGGGTGTAGGCCTTTTCAAAGGTATAGATGCAAGTTTGCTCCAAAAGTCCACCGCTGTAGCCGTCATACACACTTTCGCTGATGTAAGTGACTTCACACTCCATATGGGTGGTGTAGTCGGTGAGGTCGGTGTAGCCCAAGAACGCCGCGCGCAGCTCCGAAACGTCTGCGTACATCCCTTCGAGTGAAAGCATCATGAGGGGGTCATCAAGGGTGCTGCCATTCACTTCATACAAATAAACATTATCCCCTTCAACGTAATAGGAGAGGGTGAGCGATTCATAGGACTGCACAAAACAATTGTAAACTTGGCAGCTGGTGTTTTCAACGCGATACGTGGCATCTTCTTCATCTTCCACGAGACTATCTTCATCGATGTCATAGCTACGCGAGTAATCGATGTAGTCTACATAATCCCACCACGCCCCTTCCTCAAAAACAAAGTAGTCGGGAAGATCTTCTTCCGGAAGTGTTTCCTCCACCGGTGCAGCAAAGGCACCGGGCAGCGACAAAGTCGATAAAGCGAGGGTCAGGAGAGCGGATAGGGCGCGCTTCATAAGGTCTGGGGTAAAGTTTGGAGATGAGTCTACAATATATTTGACCACTTGTCCAGTTTCCTGCACGATTTGCTGTTGTCAAAAGTATTGACAGGTAGGGTATTCTCGTAGTTTTGATCTGGTTTTTGGTTATTTATTCGTGGTCGCAATCTGTCCAAAATACGGGGTACTTGCCACAGCTTGTAATACATTATTCCAACAATAGACGCAATTACAATACACAAGCGTGGGATATTTTTTCTCGAAAAGAGGTTACTTTGGATTTTTATTATAAAATTTTAAAATTGCTTCAAAATAATCGCTCAGAAATTTGATATTTCCATAAATTAATTAGTATTAAGAGGTGGTGCTTGCGCGTATAGAGTTGCCGCTGACCGTGCACTCAGACACATCGCTGATGTTGATTTGGTTCCAGCAGTTATCCGGGTCACTTGCGTAGAGCAAATAGTTTGTATCGCGAATATTCCGAAGCGCTTCAAAAACTTCCTCGGCGAGATTCAAAGCCACCACTTTTTTCTCAATCACTTGATTTCCGGCGAGCGCCGTTCGCATCACGGAAAGGGCGGCCGTGGTGGCAATTACAATGACGGTAATCGCAACAAGAGTCTCAATCATGGACTCAGCACGGCGACTGGAAAAGCGAGAAAGAAAGGCGTAGCGCATGGCGTCATCATAATGCTAAAATGAACCCATGCAAAGGCTCCGCGCGTTCACACTCATTGAACTGATGATTGTCGTCATGATTATGGCCATTCTTTCAGTGGCGCTAATGGTCACCACGCAGCGTGGGATTTTGAAAGCCACCTTTGACGATCAAGTGATAGAGATCACGGGACTCATTGAAAAAGCCAGAGGCTACGCGCTTTCCAACTATTTGGTAAATGACACTGAGCCGGCCGAATACTATCGGCTTCGCGTTCAAACCGGTCAAATGAGTCTCATCGCCATGGGGGAGACAGACTCGGAAACGCTCGTAACACTCACCTATGAAGGTGACTGTTCCATGAGCACAAATACCAGCGTTTACTACATCCCGCCCAATGGAGATATTTGCTTCAACTCAAGTTGTTCAAGTTCAACGACCTCCAAGACTTTTACCTTCAGTAGTGATGACTACGATACCTACCAAACTCAATTCACCATCACGAAGTACGGGGGCTACCCGGAGTTGCTAGAGCTCTAGGCACTCAGCTTCTTTGAGTGACAAACCCAACAATCTTTCCGGGGACGAAAACTTCCTTGGTGATTTCGTCGCTGAGGTATTTTTCCAGGGTCGGCAAGGCGCGAGCGGCAGCGAGCGCATCCTCTTTAGAAACATCGGGAGCCAAGTCCACTGTTCCTCGGAGTTTGCCATTCACTTGGATGGCGAAGGTGACGGTATCCGTTTTTAAATGAGCGGGATCGGCCTTGGGCCATTCCGCCAAAAAGATCGATTCTTTATGACCCAAGCTCTCCCACACTTCTTCCGCTAAGTGAGGAGCTAAGGGAGCCAAAACTTTCACGATCATTTCTTTTTGCTCTCTATTTAAGGGCTTTTGCAAAGCTTCATTCGTGAGTTCCATGAGCGCGGCAATCACAATATTGAAGTTCATTTTTTCGATGGCATCACTGCAGCGAGCCACCGTTCGATGCACTACGCCGTTCATACTTTCGCTCGCTTCGCTCGCGTGCTCCTCCATTTGCATCATCCTATAAAATCTTTCCACAAAACGCGCCACACCCGTGATCCCTCTGTCGTTCCAATCGCCGCCCTCGGTAAAGGGTCCCATGAACATGAGGTACATGCGGAAAACATCGGAGCCATACTTCGCCACAAATTCATCGGGGCTCACCACATTGCCTTTCGATTTGCTCATCTTCGCGCCATCCTTGGTCACCATGCCTTGATGCACCAATCGCTTAAAGGGCTCCTTCGTAGAAACATGCCCAAGATCATGCATCACCCGATGAATAAACCGCGCGTACAAAAGATGCATGCACGCGTGCTCCGGTCCACCGATGTACATATCCACCGGCATCCACGTGTCCGCCCTTTTTTTAGACCACGCTTCCTTTGTGTTCCCCGCATCCGGATAGCGCAAAAAGTACCAACTGCTACACACAAAAGTATCCATGGTATCCACTTCGCGTTTTCCCGGACCTCCACACTTCGGGCAAACAGTATTCACAAAATCCGGAGCTCCCGCGAGTGGGGAAGTCCCCTTCGGCACATAGTCTTCAATGTGCGGATGCACCACCGGCAAATCCTTTTCCGGCACCGCCACCTCCCCACACTTTTCGCAATTAATAATAGGAATAGGCGCCCCCCAATACCGCTGTCGCGAAATCAGCCAGTCGCGAAGACGATAGTTCACCACTCGTTTACCCATTTTTTTATTTTCCATTAAATCCATCATCTTTGAAATAGCCTCCCTAGGATTAAGGCCATCCAATGGACCGGAGTTGATCAATTCACCTTCATCTTCCTGCACTTGGTCCGCAGTTTTAATGAAATCCGTCGCTCCGTTTGGACCTTTAATCACGCGTATGATTTCAATATCGCCCATTGAGTCGGCAAATTCAAAGTCACGGAGGTCGTGCCCGGGCACACCCACTACAATTCCCGTTCCAAACCCCATGAGCACGTAATCGGCAATATAAATGGGCATCTCATATCCTGTCAGATCATTGATGGCATAAGAACCGGTAAATACACCCGTTTTCTTTCGAGTATCCATTTGACGTTCCAGCTCCGACTTATGCTGGCTGGCACGAATGTAAGCTTGAGCTTCAATATAGTTTTCTTCCGTCAAAAGGCTCTCCACTTGAGGATGCTCGGGTGAAATGACAACAAAAGTAGCTCCAAAATTCGTTTCAGGGCGGGTTGTGAAGACCATGATATCCTTTTCTTGGCCCTTCACCTTATAAGTGATGTTGATTCCTTCCTTGCGTCCAATCCAATTCTTTTGCATGAGCACAGTTTTCGCCGGCCAATCCAAGCCTTCATAGTCCAGCAGTTTCTCCACATACTTCGTGATTGCAAAAAACCACTGCCTTAAATTCTTCTGCGCCACTTCACTCTTACAGCGCTCGCATTTCCCATCTTCCACCTGCTCGTTTGCCAGCACCGTCATACAGCTCGGGCACCAATTCACGGGGGCTTCTTTTCGGTAGGCCAGGCCTTTTTTATACAGTTGCAAAAACACCCATTGTGTCCACTTGTAGTATTCCGGGGAGGAAGTCTCCAGTCCGCCGCTCCCAAGCTCCAAATCGTACATTCCCCCAATCGCCGCAATTTGCTCCTTCATTTTATCGATGTTCGCGCGCGTGGTCTTCGCAGGGTGAACTCCCGTTTTAATAGCGTAGTTTTCCGCAGGCAAGCCAAAGGAATCAAAACCCATGGGCTGAAAAACGTCGAAGCCCTTCATTTTCATGTAACGTCCCCAAGTATCCACGGGCCCATAGTTGTACCAGTGTCCGATGTGCAGCTTGTCCCCGCTGGGGTAGGGGAACATGGTCACATTGTAATATTTCGGTCGCTCGGCGGAGCCGAGTTTGCCCTCTCTCATTAAATCAGCCTTGTACAAGTCGGACTCACGCCAGCGCGTTTGCCATTTTTTTTCGATGCTGCTTGCCTCGTAGACTTGCATATTTTTTAGAAATTCTTGGCTTCGCCAAGTGTACCCTCCGGCCGTCTTCGGAATCAATGGTATACTAGTCGCAGCAAAGCGAATGCCTCAATGACCGCCTTCCGTTGGTTGGATGTAAAGCATATCGGCACGAGTGCTGCTTTTTGCTGTACCATAGAAGGAATTCTCATCGGAAATGATATTTGTTCCAAAAACCAGAAGTCCCATAGAAAGCGTAATCAGGAACATGGCACTGGCCACAATCAGGAGTTTGGTTCTTTGGGGAAGGTCTGTAAATAGACTCATTAGATTCAGGTTAATCTGTAAATTATACCACCGAATAGGACGGCAGTCAAATGGTTGATTTCGATCATGCGGGCAAGCTGCTTTTGGAGTCGTTTTAAAATCGTATTTCCAACCTGGAGCCAGCCGTCTTTGGTGATTTTTGTCGAGGCGAAAAGTGAGCACGACTTCACCTTCTGTGGTAGACTGATTTCCCATAACCTCAACACCATGAAACCCCCTTCAATTAAACCCGGAAAACTCTCAGACAAAGATTTGTACGCACTTTGCAAAGAATACGGCCAGAAGGCCAGGCTGTGGCGGCGGAAGTTTGCAGGTTTGTTAGCCGAAGTGGAAAGACGAGGCTTGTACCGACGGCACCGTTTTGGCAGTATTTATGAGTTTGCCGCCAAACTGGCAGGAATGAGTAAGGAGTCGGTGGATAAAGTCTTAAGACTTTTCAAAAGGCTGGAGGACAAACCTTATTTGTTGGAGCAACTTGAAACGGGTTCGCAAAGTTGGAGTAAATTGGAAAAAGTAGCCTACATTGCAACTTCCGAAACAGATGGCGACTGGGCGGAAAGGATGGAAACCTTATCTCAACCGGCCGTGGAAGCCTTTGTACAAAATTACAGAGTAAAAACCACTCTGCAGAGTGAAACTCAACCTGTAAAAAGTGCATTTCAATTCGAAGTCGCTCCGGAGCTGGCTAAGAGACTTCAACAACTCTCCAAACGGGCAGACTTTGAAAGTCTACTGGAAGAGTTTTTAGGTGTTTTGGAAGCTCGTGAACAGGCAGAAAAGCCTCAAGCGGTGGTCACTTCCTCTCGCCCCATTCCCGCCCAAATGGAAAGGCACGTCCGCGCAAGGACAAACGATCTATGCGCTTTCCCCGGTTGTACCAAAAAAGGAACCTCTCTACATCACACGCAACGCTGGGCTCTGGAAAACGTCCACGACCCGGACCGGCTGCACCTGGTTTGTAGCGCTCACGAACAACTCGCACATCGCGGCTACATTGAAAATGAGGAGCTTTCACCTGAGCACTGGCGATTGAAAAGCTTCCCGGACACCCTTGGTCCCAAGGCCTACATTGACTCTCTGGTGAATCTGCATAGGGGCGGTGGGTGAGGTGCTTGGAGGCACTCCCCAGAGCCAATCGCCCTGGTAAAAACCCGAAAAATTTGCTATAATAATAAGATAATTTGCCACTCGAAGCGGACCCAAAGGGTCTGCTAAGCAATAACGTGGCGCAAGCCACACCAGTATGAACCTCATCTTGACCATCTTGAAAACAGTGCCTCTGTTCCAGGCCTTAACCGAGGAGGAACACGAGTCCATCATCGAGCATATCACCATGCAATATTTTCCGGCGCATTATGTGCTATTTGAACAGGGAGTACCGGGCGAAGCGATGTACATTATTAAGTCCGGAACCGTTCGAATCCACAACACGCCGATAGGCGAATCTAAAGAAGAATCCGAGCTCGCAACCTTGAAAGAAGGAGATTTTTTCGGGGAGATGGCGCTCATAGAAGACCAGCCAAGAAACGCCGGCGCAGAAACCCTGTCGGACTGCGAGGTTTTTGTACTTAAAAAGGAAGACTTCACCGCGCTCATGCAAAAAAGTGCGGAAATTGCTCGAAAAGTGCAAGAAGCCTACCGCGCACGAAAAGCGCAAAATCTACACTCGCCGCAGCACGCCGGAGCCGCAAGCGGAGGCGCTTCTAAAAATAACGACGCCTAAGCATGGTCATCCTGGAAATCGTCTTGGCCCACCTCCTAGGGGACTTCGTTTTTCAATCGAATGACCTTATTCTCAAAAAATACAAAACTTGGCGCGGAACTTTGGAGCATGTTTGTATTATTGCGACTTTCACCGCGCTCTTTCTTTTCCCGTATTGGCAGCACAATGAAACCTGGATGGTGGTGGGTATTATTTTCGCCACTCATTTTGTCCAAGATGTTTTAAAAGTGGAGTACGACGCTCGCTATAATCAAAAAAAGAAGAGCACCGCGCCGTTTTTTCTTGATCAAATTCTCCACCTTTCTCTGATTGTTTATCTCAGCACCTACTTCAACAATCTTGAGCCACTTACTTTGCCAAACTGGGTGGAAGAATTATACTTTTCAAAGTATCTGGTGACTTTCTGGATCGGGCTTGTCCTTTTTTCCTACACTTTTGACATCACGCGTTACCAATTCAAACGAAAGCACTCAAAAAAAGGCCTCCAGTATCACCCGGACTTTCCCGGCATTGTGAAACGCCTACTCCTTTTCAGCATCGCCTACGTGCTGTTCCTTTTGTTATTCCTCTAGGTGAACCGCAGCTTCGTGTAGGTCAACCGCGTGTTTTTCTTCATGGGTGAGGTCGAGAAAAGTGAAAGTCCAAACCGTGGTGACGAAGACATGAAAAACTCCCAAAAAGTAAGAGGCGAAATACAGCACCACCAGGCCAACCAGCGCTCCAATCACCGCTCCAATTTTAACAAGCGTCAGACTTGTGAAAAGAAAGACCGGCGCCAAAACCAAAGCGGGAACCAAAAGAGTCACCAGCACGTTGAGGGCAATTCGAATGATGATTATGGACATGAGCAGCAGCATGAACAAAGTGTGGTGCCACTGACGAATCACGAGGCCGCTACTTTTGATGACACTGGAAAACATTCCGACCTTATCGATCACGATGTAGTACTCGGAATAAGTCACAAGCAAAGTAAGAAGGAGTCCCACCACAAAAACCAAAGCAAAAATCCATCCAAAAATTTGAAAGGGCTCCGGACCCAAAACCCGAAAGGCAAAAGTAACCTCTGTGAGTATGCTCACAAAACTGAAAGTCTTTATGAAAAGATGATATTCAAAAAGCTGTAAAAATCGAGTGAATCCATAGCCGACTCCTTGGGCTACGGAAACTTTCTCGCCGGCACGAATATGAGCCACCATTTGAATCAAAGCACCTTGAGTAAACACGGGCAAAAACAAATAAGCCAACAAGACTATTGCCACCAAAACAATTCCAAAAACCATAAGGCCCGGTTGCGTTTCGAATAGGGCGACAATTTTCCCAATCAAATCTCCAAAAAAATGGCCACTCGCGCCGCTGCGAATATAAGGAGAGTTCCACAGCGAAAGCGCCTGGTAGCCAAAGTAGACAATGCCCACCAAAATACTCAGAAGCGAAGGGACGAAAGCAAACCACCAAATCAAATTTTTATTTTCCTGAGTCTGCATCCAGGCTTCACGAATAATGGCGCGATACTTCATGGAAGTATTATACGCGGAGCGAAGCGTAGCGCATACAAAAAAAAGTCGCATCAACGAAACATGTCGAGTATAATCGCCGCATGGAGCGCTCCCTTACTCTTGAAAAACTCACTTGGATTGACGTTCAGGACCCAGACGCCGCAACGCTCACTTCCTTAAAAGAAAAGTACGGTTTCCACGAGCTGGACATTGAGGATTGTCTTTCCGAAAACCAACGGTCCAAAATCGATGAATACCCCGACTATCTTTTTGTCATTCTTCACTTTCCTTACCAAGACAAGCGAAAGCAGCGCATCTTGGCGGAGGAAGTGGACATATTCATAAAGAGTAACCTGGTGATCACAATTCATTGGGGGGCGCTAAAACCTTTGATTGATTTATATGAAGGCGTCGAAAAAAATGCCGAAAAAAGAAAAGAGCTCATGGGCAAGACCAGCGGATACCTATTATACGAAATTGTGGATCAGCTCTTTTTTAGTGTTTTCCCGCTGCTCGACCAAATTGAAAATAATGTCACGAATCTTGAACAAGAGGCTTTTTCTCTCACCGGACAGCGAGACCTTCTTAGGGAGATTCTTGGAAGCAAAAAGAACATCATCACTTTTCGTCGGACGATTGGTCCCCTTCGAACCGTGATTGCGCAAATGGAGCATAAGAACAAAAAATTCCTGCCCGAAAGCCTCGAAGTCTATTTTGACGATGTCCTTGATAAGGTTGAAAAAATTTGGAACAGCCTTGAAAACCTCAAAGAGTTGATTGAATCGCTGCAAGACACCAACGAATCCATCATTTCACACACCACCAACAATGTGATTAAAACGCTCACGGTTTTTTCGGTGGTCATGTTGCCACTCAATCTTTTGGCGGGTCTTTATGGGATGAATGTGGATTTACCGTATTCTGCCCATCCGGCCATGTTTTTCTATATTTCAGGAGGAATGGCCGCCTTGCTGCTCCTTATGTTGATCTTCTTTAAGGTCAAGCGTTGGATTTGATCTTGCCAAAATTGAGACTCTCATTTAAAATGCCTCCCGCTAAGCCACACAAACTTCAAAAAACCATATGGATCACGACGCAAAAAAGAAAGTCATTAAAAAATACTGCACGCACGAAAAAGATACGGGTAGTGCCCAGGTTCAAGCCGCTATTTTAACGACTCGCATCAATCAACTGACCGGTCATTTGAAGGACCACAAGAATGACATCCATTCCAGGCAAGGCTTGCTCAAGCTCGTTGGGAAGCGTCGTCGTCACCTTCAGTATTTGAAGACGAAGAATCAAGAGGACTACGCAAAGCTCATTGATAAGCTAGATATTCGAAAATAACACCTAAGCAAAACCGTGGTGCTAGCCACAACCGCCCTGTCTCAGGGTGAGATCACAAGAACTCTCTTTATTTTCTCGGCAAGCCGAGTGGAGAAGTCTTGAAACCTCCTCCTGAGCACGCACGAAGCGTAAGCGAAGTGCGCATATAAAGGGCACCTTTATCCTTTATTTACTCAGGTACCATGTCTATACAAACTGTTGAATCCGAACTTACCGGTCGCAAGCTGAAACTCGAAACCGGCCGTTTAGCCTTGCAAGCGAACGGTGCCGTCACCATCCAATTGGGTGAAAGCATTGTGCTTTGCACGGCCATGATGTCCGAAGAAGGAAAACCCGACGCGGACTTTTTTCCGCTGACCATTGAATACCAAGAACGCTACTACGCTTCAGGAAAAATCAAAGGCTCACGTTTTATGAAACGCGATGGACGCAGCAGTGACGAAGCCGTTTTGAAAGCTCGCATTATTGACAGACCCATTCGCCCGCTTTTCCCCAAAGGAACCACCAATGAAACTCAGGGAGTTGCCACGGTGCTTTCAGCGGATCTTGTGAACGAAACCGGAGTGCTTGCCATCACGGGAATGTCCGCCGCCATGCTCCTCGCCGGGCTCCCTTTTGCCGGACCTCTTGCAGGTGTGCGCATTGGAATGAAGAATGGAGAATTCATAGTTTTCCCCACTTTCGAAGAAACAAATACAGGCGACCTCGACCTGCTCGTGGCCGGAACCCGGGATGCCATCACCATGGTGGAAGCGGGTGCCAAAGAAGTCACCGAAGCCAAAATGCTCGAAGCCCTCGAACTTGCACACAAGACAATTAAAGAAATTTGTACCCTTCAGTTGCAGCTTGTTGAGAAACTTAAGCCGGTGGCTCGAACTTGCAGTATCGCTAAAACTTCCGATGAAATTATAGCCCTTGTAGCGGGACTCATCACCGCCGAAGATCTTGCCACCTACAAAGGAAGCAGCAAAGGCGAGATTAAAAACGCCATCCATGCGATGGAAGAAAAAGTACTTTCTCGTCAGGCCGAAAGCGTAGCGTCAGGCCAAATTAAAAAAGAGGATTTACTTGCCGCGCTCACAAAGATTTTGGACAAATCCATGCGAAACAATGTTTTGGAACGAGACCAACGCCTCGATGGCCGCCGCCTCGATGAAGTGCGCCCAATCACCATTGAAGTGGGTCTCATGCCTCGCACACACGGAAGTGCTCTTTTCCAACGGGGAGAAACGCAAGCCCTCACGCTCACCACTTTAGGAGCGCCCGGCGACGCACAAATCATCGATTCCATGGATCTGGACACAGAAAAACGTTACATCCATTATTACGTCTTCCCACCTTATTCCGTTGGAGACATCAAAGGTCTTCGTGGTCCTTCTCGCCGCGACATTGGACATGGCGCCCTCGCAGAACGTGCTCTTTTGCCAGTGATTCCATCCAAAGAAGAATTCCCTTACACCATCATGGTGGTTTCGGAAATCATGACTTGTAATGGATCCAGCTCAATGGCCAGTATTTGTGGCTCAACCCTCTCCCTTATGGACGCCGGAGTTCCCATCAAAAAACCGGTTTCTGCAGTCGCTATGGGTCTTGTTTGTAGCGACGAATTCCGTGAATCCGGCAAAGGAGCCTACAAAATCCTTACAGACATTCAAAGCTTTGAAGATTTTGCCGGAGACATGGATTTCAAAGTGGGCCGCACCGCCGATGGAATCACCGCCCTCCAAATGGACATCAAAGTGAAAGGAATCACTCCGCAGATGATGAAGGAAGCGCTCGACAAAGCCAAAGTGGCTTGTGATCAGATGCTGGAGGCCATGAAAGCGAAACTGCCCACCCATCGAGCGGAACTCAGCAAGTACGCGCCCATCATCATGAAGATTCAAATCAATCCCGACTATATTCGCGATGTGATTGGTAAGGGTGGGGAAACCATCCAAAAAATCACGGCCGAATGTGGTGTGGAAATGGATATAGAGCAGACGGGGCTTGTTATTATTACGGCACCCAACCAGGAAGCCGGCGACAAAGCGGCGAATTGGGTCAAGTCCATTGTTTACGAACCCACCGTGGGTGAGGAATTTGATGGGGAAGTGGTGAACATTATGGATTTCGGAGCCTTTGTTGAAATCGCTCCCGGTAAAGATGGCCTTGTCCACATTTCAGCCCTTAGGCCTTTCCGCGTAAACAAAGTGGAAGACGTGGTGAAAATAGGCGACAAGGTGCATGTAAAACTCATCAAGATCGACGACCAAGGCCGCTACAACCTTTCGATGAAGGAGTTCTACACGGAAGCCGGAGCTGCCCCAGCTAAAAAACCGGATGCTCAAGCTGCGGCTGGCACTGTAGTACCAGCTACTCCTCCCGACGGAAGCTTCTAAGTTCCCCCAACTTACGCGCAGGTATCATATAATGGTTATTATGCCGCCTTGCCAAGGCGGAAATACGGGTTCGATTCCCGTTACCTGCTCCAAACGCCTTCGACGAGGCTTTCTACTTAAGATAACGAGAAGCGGCTTGCT
>CAYHTG010000006.1:0-31778 GCA_964359495.1 uncultured Candidatus Peribacteria bacterium | reverse complement strand
TCTTTTTTTCCCTCTTCCAGTTTTGACTTTAACTTTTTCTTTTTTACCGGTGGGAACGTCAGAATACCAATTGGAAGGTACTTCTTTTTCGAGATACTTTTCTCCTTTTGCACCGAAGTATAAAATGGACCCTTGTTTTGTCCGAAATACATCCTCGAAAAACTCTATGAGTGTATCTGTATTCGCGTCCATTGTTATGCCATCCCCATAATTTTGAGATCGGATGATGTCGCCCAAGGCCGTGTACTTACGTTCCTTAACTTCACCGCCTGAGTCTCCTTCTTCAACTTCATCCTCTTCATGTCCAATCTCATCTGATCCACCCATCACCGTTTCACTCTCTTCAGGTCCAATTTCGTCTGATCCACCCCTCACCAGTTCAACATCTTCTTTAGGTTTTTGGCTTACAAAATGCGCGACCGATCCAATAATAGCCATTGCAGTGGCCCCCCAATTCCTAGTGAGTTCTCCCACCTCGTGTAAAAGTTCAGGTCCTTCCTCTCGTTTTAGCTTTGAAGGGTCGGCATCAGGTGGAGGTGGGGTATGTAAAGCCACGGTGAGTTTATCGTTAATTTTATTACAATATAATAGATCGAATCAACAGGTTTGTCAATATCTTGACCACTCGGGCTTATTACAAGAGAATAGGCGTATGAGTGGACACAGCAAATGGAAAACCATCAAGATTAAGAAAGGGGCGGCGGATGCCAAACGCGGTAAGGTTTTTACCGTGCATGCGAGAATGATTGCCATTGCGGCAAAGGCGGGGAGCGATCCGACCATGAACGCAATGCTTCGAGTGGCTTTGGACCGAGCACGAGCGGACAATGTGCCCAATGCGAATATTGAACGTGCTGTGAAAAAAGGAACCGGAGAAGATAAAGAAGGAGTGTCGTATGAAGAGGTCACTTATGAAGCTTTTGGACCGGGCGGGAGTGCTTTTTTGATTGATGTGATTACGGATAATAAAAATCGGGCGCTTACGAATGTGCGTACTTTGCTGGGAAGAAATGGAGGAAACATCGCTTCGGCGGGAAGTGTTTCTTGGAAGTTTGCAAAAAAAGCTTTTCTTGTGGTCGATTCCAAGGGCAAGGCAAATGATGAGTCGGAGCTACTGCTCATTGATTGTGGGGCTGACGATCTCAAAAGCGCAGAGGACGGAAAGTACGAAGTTTACGCGGCTCCGGAAAAGCTGGGCGAGGTAAAAAAGGCCGTGGAAGCAAGCGGTTTTTCCGTTGAAAAAGACGAGCACGTTTGGCAAGCAAAAGAAGATCTCAAAGTGAGTGACTTGGAAACGGCACGGAAAATTGTAAACCTTGCGGATGTGCTCGACGAAGATGAAGACGTGGTTCGCGTCACTACGAATGTGGATTTTGAAGAATCCTTATTGTCCCAGTTGGGCTAGGATATCCTCCACTGTCGGTTCGCTACCTGTTTTCGCCGAGCGTTGCCCATCCTTGTCTTGGAAGAATTTTGCGGTTTTGTCGCGGAGAGGGTCGGGGTTTTGCTTCTTTCGAAAGTCTTCAAGAAGCATGTCTTCCCCACCCTTATCGGGTTTAGGAATACTTTTTTGTGGTTTTGAAACCAGGCCCGGGAAAAGGCGAATTTCTTCAGGTTCAGCCGGGCTTAGCGGCTGTCCGAGTTTCGGTAAAATGTAGGCGGCGATGTTTTCTTTGGCGTAGGCCAGCGCTTCCTCCATGGTCTTTTCACGAATGCGGAATCCGGCGGCCTTTTTATGTCCTCCTCCATTCATACTTTTTGCAATTAAGCTCACATCGGCAAGGCTGCCGGGCGCACGAAAACTACCGGAAATATAACCCGGTTCTTTCTCTTTGAGCAGCATCACCACTTCCGAATTTGGTGCGTTGCTCATGAGCTCATCAATAATTCCTCCACTGTCGTCCGGAGTTGCTCCGGTATCGGCCAAATCTTTCAGAGTGATGGTGGAGTAAACCAAATGCAGACTCGGTTCATATTGAATCTTCGAAAGCACACGTCCCCAAAGTTTGAGGGTCGCCATGCTTTTCGTTTTGAAAATGTGCTTGATGATTTCTTGCTGACGGGCTCCACGCTCAAGGAGGTCGGCGGCCACTTCAAAGGCTTCGGGGCTGGTGTTGGAATGTTGGAAACTGCCGGTGTCGGTAATAATTCCCACGAGCAGCAAGGTGGCTACGTCTTCATCAATCAACTCTTCGCCCAGTTCTTTTTCGAAGTCTGTGATGATTGGCGTCACCATTTGTGTGGTGGCGGCAAAGTTATACTCGAGGTAGTTGTGGCTGCCAAATTTTCCGTTTGAAGCGTGATGATCGATGTTGAGGACCGGAATGCGAGCGAAGAGATCTTTGTGTTCTTCGTAAAGTTTGCCCAGTTGAACAATGTCGCCTGTGTCTACCGTTACGATGAGGTCGAAGTTGTCCTGTTTTCCGGTGAAACTGATGTCATGGGGAGAGAAATGACCGTCCTTGGGAGTGACAATAATATTAATTCGGCCTTGTTCGACTTCGTATTTTAGATGTTCCACCTCTGCATTTTCGGTGCTGAGAGAAATCACGAGGTCTTTCGAAGGGGCGATGCTCGTTTGGATTTGGCTCACAAAAGGAAGAAACTTCAGGTACTCGGGCATGGGGTCGTAAGCCACGACGGTTGCTTGCTTACCCATCTTGCGAAGCACGGTCATGAGCGAAAGGGCGCTGCCCACACTGTCACCATCCATAGGAGAAGAAGGCGCAATAAGTATATTTTTTGCGTTTTTGAGGAGTTCACCCGCTTCTTGTCGATTGATGAGTGCCATTAGGGTATAGGGATTCTTGTTATTATACAACTTTTGCCTGTTTCTAGCAATGGTTGAAGGGAGAGGGCGGCAAAAGTGAAGCCCTTAGTTTAGCGCTTGCAGATGAGGAAAGCAAGGGGATGTGTGGACAGCGATAATGAGAGCGTTTGAAGTATAAATGGGCTTGTGATAAAATGCGAACGACGACCCTGCGGATAGCCGCCCATCGAAAAAAGCCCCTATGGGGCTCTTTTCGGTACCAATAGGTGGACCTGTGGGGATTCGAACCCCAATCCGTTAGGTGACGACCCTACGAATGGCACCATGCCCAGGCCCGCGTTATTGGTATAACTGTTATATCAAAGCGACCTTGATGAAATCCTGAAATATTCCTGAAACTTTCCTGAAATAAACCTGAATTTTCTTCGAGCGCATTTGCATCTTTTACACAAAATTGTCTTTCCTCTAGGGATAAGGTCTAATCTGAGAAGTCTACCAACTTCACTTGCACGTCCGCTCTTCCATTCCACTCGTTTTTCTCGAGCTGGACGATAAGGTTTTTGGCGCTGCGAAGTTGCTCGGCGTGAATGCCAAAGTTGAAAGCAATCCCGTCAAAAGACCGGCTGGCAAAAGTACCGCTGAATTTGAGGTGTTTGTCATCCTTCCCAACCGACCGAAGTTCACCCATTTGGCAATTCTTAAGGAGAAAAAGGGGCGTTTCGTTGCCCACCCCAAAGGGTGCGAAGCCGGCGACCTTTTGACAGTTCTCGAGAGTAAGATCTTCGGGGCTAAGGGTAAGGTCGATTTTGAGAGAGGGTTTCAATGGTGTTTTTTTAAAAAAGGCGGCGGCCTTCGTTTGCAGTATTTCTTGGAAGCGCGCGTAGTTTTCTTTTTTGAGATGAAAGCCGGCGGCTTGCTCATGTCCGCCGAATTTCAATAAACAAGCTTCGGCGGCTTTGAGAGCATCCACACAATGAAAACCCGGCAAGCTGCGAGCCGATCCAATGAGTTCATCGCCGCGATCTTCCATGATGAAGGCGGGTTTCCCATATTTTTCCTGAAGGCGACCGGCAACAAGTCCCACCACACCGGAAGGCCAGGGTCCCGCGGCAATGAGGAGAGCCTGTTCGTGATTGAGAGAGACATCGGCTTCCCTCATGATGTTTTCCATCATGTCTTGGCGCTTACGATTGAGCTCTTCCAACTTGGCGGATTTTTCTAAAGCGGAATCCCCTTCGGCGAGGAGAGTTTGTAGGGACCAGTAAGGAGAATCAATGCGGCCCGAGGCGTTCAGCCGAGGGCCGATTTGAAAGCCAATGGTATGCGTGGAAAATTCTTTACCCCAGGCTCCGGCATTCTTTAATATGGCGCGCAGTCCATCCCACTTGCTCTGTTTCATTTGCTCAAGTCCGAGTTTTACAAGTGCCCGATTCTCTCCTGATAAAGAAACACAATCCGCAACGGTCCCAAGACTGGCGAGGTCTGTGAGGCAAGGGATGAAATCTTCATTTTTTGTGGCTTTGAGCAAAGCCGATGCGAGCTTAAACGCGACTCCGCTACCGGAAAGATATTTAAAGGGATAAGTGGCTGCCAGAAAAGGATGCAGCGTGGCAAAAGCCCGGGGCACTTTGTCCGGAACGGTGTGATGATCGGTAATAATCACATCCATGCCAAGGCTTTGGGCGAGTTCGACTTCCGTCGCACAAGAAATTCCCAAATCCACGGTGACGAGTACGCCGGTTTTTTCGCGAGACAGTTCTTCCACGTATTTTTGATGCAAACCGTAACCATCCTTAAGACGGTGAGGAATGCGGTAAGAAACTTCAGCCCCGAGCATGCGAAGGGTATGGACGAGTAAGGCCGTTCCACTGAGCCCATCCACATCGTAGTCTCCATAAACTGCGATGCGCTCGCGCGAAAAAATAGCTTTTTGAAGACGTTCTACCGCTTTTTGCATGTCGGCAAAGAGGAAAGGGTCATGCAGGTCGTCAATCTGAGGATCCGAAAAAAACTCCCCCGGATTTTCAATTTTTCTGGCCTTTAAAAGTGCGGACCATAAGGATTCGTTTGGCAAACGTTCGTAGTTCAGCGACCATGATTTGCCCAGCACGCTCATTTTTCTTTTTGTTTATTTTTCTTCCACAAAGCAAGCGCTTCTTCAGCCGTCTCGGCTTTATCGCTACCAAAAACCCAGGTGTGACGACGCATGAGTTTTTCAGTATTTTTTTCAAGTACCGTTCCCATATCGAAGTGACCTTTTTCGCGTGCAATTTGTGCCGTCATGATGAGGCAAAACATTAAGTCTCCAATTTCTTCTTCAATGTTTTCCACGTCGCCGTTAACAATCGCCTGAGAGAGTTCTTGAGCTTCATCCAAAATAAGGGGCCGCATGGTTTCCAAAGTCTGTTCGCGATCCCAAGGACAGCCCCCTTCGCCGCGTAGCTTCGCTGAAATTTCCAAAAGGTGTTTAAATTTGAGGTGCATAATTAGGTTTTCGAGAGGTGACTTCTGTAAATTCTTCGGGTTGAATCCAAAAAATATCTTCTTCTTTTCTGAACCAAGTGAGCTGGCGTTTGGCAAAATTGCGGCTGTTCATTTTGAGTTCTTCTTTACATTCTTCCAGCGGTTTTTCTCCGCGCAAATAAGGAAAATATTCCTTGTAACCCAGGGCAGAAAATGCCTGGGCGTTTTCTGCGTATCCCTCCGTCAGCAAGGTCTTCAATTCATTCAAAAGTCCCCGATCAATTTGTTCGTCCACGCGACGGTTGATGCGCTCATACAGGATTTCCCGCGGCCAATCGACCGCCATTTTGAAAACGCTGTACAGTGGCTTGCCTTTCTTTTGTTCAAGCGGCTCCTTTGTTTGCAAAACAATTTCCAGCGCACGGGCCACATAGCGAACATTGTTGGGGTGGATTTTGCTGGCCGTCACCGCATCGAGGTCTAGGAGCATATTGTAGAGACCATCAGAGCCTCCTCGTGTATATTCCCTTTCCAACTCTTCGCGGATTTTTGGGTTGGGTGGCGCAAGTGGAAGTTCGTAATTTTCGACTACTGAATTGATATAGAGACCTGTTCCCCCACAAATAATGGGCAATTTTCCTTTGGCTAAAATTTCTCCAATGGCATGGGTGGCTTCTCGCTTAAAATCGGCCATGGTAAAGAGCTGATTGATGTCCCGCACATCCACCAAATAATGTTTGATTTTTTGTCTATCGCTGCGGCTCACCTTGTCACTCCCAATGTCCATTTTTCGATACACTTGCGCGGAATCCGCCGAAATAATTTCTCCATTAAATTCCTCCGCAATACGGAGGCTCATCGCTGTCTTCCCACTTGCCGTGGGTCCGCAAACCACCACCAACGGTTTTTCGCCCGTCTTCTTAATCTCGCGAAGGAAGAGAGTGAGGTGATGATAAAGATCGGTCATAGCCACAATCTACCGCTTCTAACAGGCCATTTCCAGCGCTTCCGGCATATACGCTTTCAAAACTCCTGTAAGAAAGTTCCAAAGGGCGTCGCGGCCTTGCTCCGTAGCGATGCGAATTTCTTCTTTTTTGTCGTCGGTGAGCTGGGCTTGTTCAATAATGTCCCACCACACTTGTGCGTGCTTCACATCGAGAATTCCGTGAAGGCGGAAAAACTCCACACCCGGGTGATCCTCCTTAATGCCGTAGAACTCCACCAGTCCTTCAATCTTTTTGGCAGCGATGGCCGGAATTTGTGATTCGTAAGCGCCCAAAACGGCTGCTCCTTCAAGGTAAGATTTATCGCAAATGGTCCGGAAAGTTTCAATGGCGGCAGCTGTTTCCGGAAGCGTTTCGGAATTCTTCATGTCTTCGCGGCTTGCACCCACCATTTCACCAAAGCGCAGCCAGAGTTCGCGATGGTTTTCGCTTCCGGCGGTTTCATCGTTGAAATTGTCGAGAATTTTTGCGCGTACACTTTCATCATCACAAGTCATGAGCATTGCACTGAGGAAATTCGGAAAATTGCGTTCGAGATGATAGTACTGCTCGGCATACTTTTGCATCACGGCGAGCGGAAGCGTCCCCTTGGACCACGCTTGGTAAAATGGATGCTTTAAAAGATGCTTTTCGTCGATAAGAGCGAGTAGATCGTGCGTGAGCATTGGGAAAGTGGTTAGCTGCTTTAACTATTTATCATAAGGCGCGAAGGGATGCAAAGAAAATTGTTGCTGTGACAGTAGTGTTGTTGGGTGGCAGTGCTTGCGCGCTTTGAGAATGTTGTGAACCTTACCCCCGGGAGTGAATTGTGGGACAATTTTGAATTTATGCAAATCAACTTGACCGGTGGCGGCACCTTGAATTAAATTGAACTCGTTATGGTAAACACTTTCTTTTTTAGCAGCTTTTATTTCTTCGCTCCTCGGCGAGGCTGCTAAAGTGTGAAATTTTCACCTTTTGGCCTCGCTACGGCGGGGATTTTTAGTTCTTAAATAAATTTTATGCCACCCTACGAAGGAAACGGGAGAGATCCTGAAGATGAAATTACAGCCGCTGGTGAGGTAGCTCCTGTTGATCGAGAACTTGTAAAACCCACCGGAGCAGTAAGAGCTCGTATTGATGAGGTTTACATTCCCACGTACCCCACTCGTGAAATTAAGGGAGGCAGTGATGGAACCGACGGATATAACTTCTAAAAAGCTTTACAAGATCTGTTTTTCCTTATAATATCCCCCCTGCGTTCGAAGACAGTGGGCATCTAAGGACAGGAGCAGATTTGGCTCCTCCGAAGAAGAAGACCTACCGAGATCAGCAGGCTTGCTCGATTCAATCGACATGGCCTCAATCTGAATCTTTAGGAACCCTCCGGGTTCTGCTCAGCGCAAGTTGAGGTTTTGGTCGGCTCAACTTCTAATCGGACCTTAGGGTCAAAAAAAACTATTATGCCTACAACCAGACAACAGAAAGAAGATACTCTCAAGGAACTTAACGATAAGTTTGCTAAGGCCAAATCGGTCGCGTTTGGACAGTATTCCGGCATGACCGTTGTTCAACTTTCCGGAATGCGCCGAAAAATGCGCGATGCGGGAGTTGAGTTTAAAGTCGCGAAAAAAACGCTCTTTAAATTGGCGGCTAAGGAACAAGGTCTTGAGCTTCCGGACGATATTATTGCGGGAACCGTGGGCGCCGCCTTCTCCTATGAAGACAGCGTGGCCGGTCCTCGAATCATCAAGAAGATGGGCAAGGAAGTCGAAGTGCTAAAACTCATGGGAGGAATTATGGAAGGACAAGTGCTTTCCATTGCTCAAATGAAAGAAATTGCCGACTTGCCATCCAAAGAAGAACTTTTGGCGAAATTCGTCGGGCTTCTTCGTTCCCCTCTTCAGAATTTCTACGGAGTCCTCAGGTCTCCTCTCGGTTCTTTCCTTCGCGGGGTGCAAGCCTATGCGGAAAAGAAGCCAGCTTGATTTTATTTTTGCCCCGCCAAGGCGGGGTGTTAACTTTTTATTCCTATGTCAGACGATGTAAAAGTAGAGCTCTCCAAAGAAGGTAAGACCCTTATTGAGGCTCTCGAAAAACTCAACATTGTTGAACTCAACAATGTCGTAAAATTCATGGAACAAGAATACGGTATTTCCGCTGCTCCCGTGGCTATGGCCAGCGCAGGAGGGGCTCAAGCTGCAGCTGGCGCCGCAGTGGAAGAAGAAAAGAGTGCCTTCACCGTTAAATTGGTTGATTCCGGTGCTCAAAAGATCGGAGTGATCAAGGCGGTTCGCGAACTCACGGGTCTTGGCCTTAAAGAGGCTAAAGACGTGGTGGATGCCTGCGGCGTGGTGATGGAAAATGCTCCCAAGGATAAAGCCGACGAAGCTAAGAAAGCTTTGGAAGCTGCCGGAGCTAAAGTGGAATTGCAATAATTTTGACTTATTAGGCGCATGCCGCCTGAAAAAGGCCCTCAGCGATGGGGGTCTTTTTAATTACTGAGTGCTAAATCACGGAGGAAAGCGGATGTGTTGGAGTATCCTTTTTCAGCCGCCTTTTTCTCTATGGCTTTCTTATCTTCCACTGAAACGCGAAACCGGATGACTTCTTCTTGTTTTTTATTGTATTCAATTTCTGAAAGGATGAGATTCGGCAAATCGATAAGAAGAGCTGGAATGTCCTCGTTTAGAAAAGGTTGTGAGATATCTGCTGCTTCGCATTCAACCCAAGTACTTTCTTTATCGTTAGGCTTAAAAGTGTAGGTGTACTTTTTATTATTCAAGGTCACATAGTGTTTTAAGGATTTTTGCGACATGTTTTTTGTAGATGGTTTTGCAGTCATTATTGTGTATGGGGATAGAAATACCTTTAAGGTTTGGATGTTTGAACTTCGTATGACTTCCTTTGGCTCCTACTTTCTGAAAACGAAAGGTATAGAGAAGTGTTTCAATTTCAGAAAATTTTAGTGAGTCCGGATGATTTAAAAACTTTTTGAGCCGCTTCTCTCGAGAGGTCATTTATTTGTAGCTACATTATAATTTAATAGAGCTACAATTGCAAGCTCTAAATAAAGGGTAATGGAAAATTTTCGGCATGAAAATGGACTGACCGGGTTTTAATCTGAAAAAACATGTTGTCGGAGCTCCAACAACAGCTTAGTCCGAAAAGGGCGAGTAATTGAAAAGAGCGTATAGTAAAATCGTAAAATACCCTAAGTTTCTTATTGAGGTGAAGAATAAAATCATTATGAAGCCAATCGAAATTAAGGTTATGAAAGATGATGATAACCATGATTTTTCGATGTTGGCTGAAGCTAGTTTTGACTTTTGGATGAATCTAGAAGATGACATCTATCAGAAATTCTATGCCAATTGATCAGAGTGGTTGATCCTTGAGGCGTTTTCTGCTATACTATTTAGATAAATAAAAACAAAACGTATGGCAGAGGGACAGAATTCAGTGGGAACGGCTCAAGCTGTTGCTAACGCAACAGTGGTAGAATCAAAAAATGTATTTACTGAGCTTTTTGGTAAGGATGCTTCTCAAAAAGACTCCGGGCTGATGAACACGGTGGCCCAACAACAGGAGAAGAAATCTTCTTTTTTTACTCCTAAACCGAAGCTGGATGCGGTTTCTCAGATTAAAGCGTCCGCGAAACATGCGAGCCAGCCGGGAGCAACCTTTTTAAAAGCAGTGGTTCTCATTCTGTTCGTGACCGTAGCCGGATTTTTGAGCCAAAATACCAGTATGTTTTCTTATTTGGGTACCAATCCTGCGCTCCGCGTAGAGCAGGCGTCGGAACAACTTGAGCAAAGCACGGCTGAAATTCGTGTTCAAAAATATTTGGCCACCGCTTTGCTTCTCGACCAGTACGCCGGCCTTGCCGATGAATATTTATACAATTTGGAGCAGTCTGAATCGGAGTACAGCTCGGAAAACAAACAAACTGAGTACGCGGAGGAAGCTGAGGAACTTCGCCCTCAACTGATAACCTTGCTTTTTCAAATTCAAGAATACCTTGCGGAGACTATCCCCAAGGAAGAAATGGCCAGAGTTGTGACCGTGATTGATGAACTGACGGCGGAACTTCACGAAAAAAGCGGGAGTGTGGACGAACAAACTCTTCTTCAAGATATACAAGATCTTGAGACAAGCAAAACTTTGCTTCAAAGCAAAAATTTTAAAGCTTCCATTGTCGGAATCAAGCTGGAAGAAGTGACCGATGAGGAGCTCGCGAAAGTATACACGGACTTTAGCTCAATTAATGCGAGCCTAACGGCTCTGATCAGTAAGATAAAAGACGCCCGGACACCTTGGTCCGAACTGCTTGATGAAATTGAAACTCTCACGAAGACCGTGGCCCCTCTGTTCAATACGGAGTTCCCCGCCGATCTCAAATTGGATGATGTGCGTTTGAGTGCGGACGGATTGGTTACCATTAGCGGTAGCACCGAAACGGACGACACCAAGAACTTTACTTTGATTTCGAACCTGATCGATACCTACGAGGATTCTGAGTTTTTTATGAATGTTGAAGAGAGAAGCTACTCCAAAAGTGATACCGATTCTGAAGACGAAGCCTACACCGGCTCTTTTCAAATTAGCTTGCAACTTGAATAATAATTTTTCTTATGAACGACAGAAATCAATTCATCTTCGCCTTCTTCCTTCTCTTGGCCACTATTGGCTATGGAGTTTTCCAGTGGAGTGAACGCGAAGCGCTGCTCATTCAAGCGAATGCTCTCAGTGCCCAAGTGATTGCGCTCACGAGCGTCAGCAAAGAACTCACTGAAGACTACCAAAGCATTAAAGCTGAAGTGACTTCGGACCGTGAAACCGCAGCTCAAGAACTTTCACTGGTCTTCCCCACTTCCGAGGACCTTACCAGGCTGACGCGTCTGTTTGATGATTTTGCCGTGAAGAATAACTTCGAAAGCAATCCTTTCTTTATTAGCAGCATCACCTACGAAACGGCTGCTGCCGGCACTGATGGCTCTTACCGCTATGTACCTCTGAACCTTAACCTCACCACTTCCAAAAAAAACTTAAACAAATTTTTGGAATTTATTGGGACCTCGGGTTCTTTGGAAGGGGAAGTGCGTCTCATGAGTATTTCCGACATAGGCCTCACTTATCCTGAAGAATTTGGCGGTACTTACGAGGCCAACGTTAGTGTGAATGCTTATTTCTCTCAGGCTCTTTAATCGTGAACAATGGATGCGAAACTTCAAGCCGTTCAAGATGCAATTGTAGGGGGTAACATCCCTCAATTGGTGACGACCGCGGTTTCTTACGCCCTTGAGTTACGTTCTTCCGATATTCACATCGAGCCTCTCAAAAGCACCGTGCAAATTCGTTACCGAGTGGATGGTTCGCTGCGCCGCATTGTGGAGTATCCCCCCAATATTCATCCGGCGGTGGTTTCGCGCATCAAGATTATGTCCAACTTGAAGATTGATGAACAACGTGTGCCGCAAGACGGACGAGCTCAAGTCACCACGCAAGAAGGACGCGAGCTGGATCTTCGTGTGTCCAGCCTCCCCACGATCAACGGAGAAAAGATTGTGATGCGTATTCAAGATCAATCGAAGGAAATTCCCACCTTTGAAAAACTGGGGATTGCCGGGAACGCCTTAAAATATTTGGGGCACGCTTTGGAACTTCCCAATGGAATTATCCTCACTTCCGGACCTACCGGTTCAGGAAAAACGACCACGCTTTACGCCGCCATGACTATTTTGAATAAAGCTGATGTGAACATTTTAACAATTGAAGATCCGGTGGAAATTCAAATGGACGGGCTGAACCAATCGCAAGTGCATCCGGACATTGATTACACCTTTGCTTTCGGACTTCGAAGCGCTTTGCGTCAGGACCCGGACATCATCATGGTGGGAGAAATTCGTGATAAAGAAACGGTGGATGTGGCCATTGAAGCTTCTCTTACGGGACATTTGGTGCTGTCTACCATTCATACCAACTCCGCGGTGGAAACGCTCACGCGTATTGTGAACATGGGTGTGCCTCCCTTTTTAATGACGGCGACCATCAACGCGATTATTGCTCAGCGTTTGGTGCGTCGGCTTTGCGAGAAATGCCGCAAACCCATTCAACTCGATGAATACACCCTCGGCATGGTGAGGAATGCCTTGTCCAAGTTGCATCCCGATGAGCCCCAGGACGCGGTGAAAATTCAAGGATTGCAATTTTTTGGACCCGGTGAAGTGGATTGTGAACATTGCGGCGGCGTGGGTTACTACGGACGAGTGGGACTTTTTGAAGTGCTCAAAATGAACAACGAACTCCGCGACATGATTTTAAAACAAACGAGTACGGTGGCCATTCAAGATGCCGCCATGAAAACCGGAATGGTCACTCTTGAACAAGCCGGAATTTTGAAAGCCCTCGATGGAATTACCTCACTTGAAGAAGTTTATTCCGTAGCTCGACCTGAAGCCTCATGATACTCGGCGAAGCCGAGCTTAAAAATATGAACACAATACCTAGTAGCATCGCCACCCACCTCGAAATTGGTCTTTCCAGAGAAGATCAAGCACGCATTGATGAACTCCGAGCCAGCAAGGCTCCCAAGCCCAAGGGCAAAGGAATTTTTACTCAGATTAATGATGTGATAATCAATCTGACGAAAGTGAAATTGAAAGAAAAAGTGATGTTTTTCCAATTGCTCGCCGTGATGATTAACGCCGGAGTCCCCATCATTCGTTCGCTCTATGTGCTGTCCGAGCAAATGAATAATCTTAAGCTTAAAAAAATCATCCGAAGCATAGCCTTGGAAATGGAAGAAGGAAAAACTTTGTCCGTCTCTATGGAACGATTCGCTTCGGTTTTTGGAGAAGCGGAACGCGGAATGATTGCCAGTGGAGAAGCTTCCGGAAATTTGAACTCCATATTAAAGGATATTGCCAAGCAAACGGAAAAAAACGCCATTATTTTGGCGAAAGTGAAAGGGGCTATGATTTATCCGGCTTCCATATTCAGCATTATGCTGGTGTCTCTCTTTTTGATGCTTACCATGGTGGTGCCCAAGCTTACCGACCTTTTTACGGAGGGTGGAAAAGAATTACCCACTTCAACAAAAATTCTGATGGCGGTTTCGGAGTGGTCTCAAGATTACTGGCCCAGTTTGATTGTTATTGCTGTTGTTGCCTTTTTGGGATTCTCCTTACTAAGGAGAGATAGAAGGGGACGCTATAGCATTGATTTGGCTCTCGTTTACCTGCCGATTTTTGGAAAGCTCGTACGTGAACTTATGATTTCGCGCTTTGCCCGTATGCTGGCGAGCTTAATGAACTCGGGGGTTCCTATTGTGAAGGCACTAGAAATCAATGCGAATGCGGTGGGTAATGAAGTCTACAAACGAAGAATTCAATATGCCGCCCAAGACGTGTCGCAAGGAATTCCACTTGGAGAAAACTTGAACCAAAGTGGATTTTTGTTCCCCAGCGCCGTGGCTTCCATGGTGCTTGTGGGCGAACAAACCGCTAATTTAACCGAGGTGGCCGGAAAAATCGCGGACTTTTACGAGGGCGAAGTGGATAATGCCGTGGCCTCCTTGTCCAAGCTCATGGAACCGGTGATTCTGGTGGTGATGGGTTCTATGGTGGGCTTTATTGTGGCCGCCATTATGCAGCCCATAATGTCGCTGAGTGATATCTCGACATCGGTTTAAGAGAACTGTAAAAATCGCCTTTTCGTCATTCTAAGGGAGGGTTCTTCAACACGGAACATTTTTGGTGTTTCTGAACCCTCCCTTAGAACGAAAAAGCGATTTTTACGCTTCTTTAAAATGTTGCTTTCGAAGCAAAGATATTTTAGTATGAAATTACGCTGTTTTTATGAAATTGAAAAATCGCCCGGGGGGCTTTACCCTCATCGAGCTGCTCATTGTTATTACTATAATTGGAATATTGGCGGTTGCACTTATCCCGCGTATTACCGGAGGCCCGGCTCGCGCTCGTGACGCCCAGCGGAAAACCGATCTTTCAGAAATTGCAGGTGCGCTTGAGTCGTATGCAAGTGACAATGGTGGAAGCTACCCCTCCCTCGCGAAGAAGTATGCTTGCATTGATAGCACTGAACTTACCAGCTTGGAGGTTTACATGGTCGGTGAAAGTTTGCCCTCCGATCCCAATGGAGATGGCGTTGGAACAGGAGGCATCAAGTGCACGACGAACTATACTTACATGGCAATTAAGGCGAACGGGGTAACTATTCCCAACGGGTATATGCTTTTCGCTGAACTTGAAAATGAAAGTATTGCTGATGACACCGCTTACGTTTTGAGTTTTCCCGGTACACTAAGCAGCACGTCCAATGCGGCGACGAACTTCGCTCTTTTGACCGCTTGCGATGTGGGGGATTGTACCACAAGTGGAGCCATGTATGTGATTGGTCACTAGTTTTTCTTGCCTGCTTGGAGAACACGGTGTACTCTTTCTTCCGACACGCCATTTAACCATCCCGCCCTATGAAAAGCCTCTTACCTCGTATTCGAGCGTTTACGCTCATTGAACTTTTGATTGTTATTACGATCATTGGAATTTTGGCCGTAGCTCTCATCCCACGACTCACGGGTGGTCCCGGACGTGCGCGCGACGCCGAACGAAAAGCGGCTCTTCAGCAAATTGCCACCGCACTCGAATTTTATGCGGACGATAATGGAGGCTCATACCCGGATACAGACGGATGTGTCGAAACGCTCGGTCTTTTAGATTTAGGTTACATCACAACTGAGATCGATGATCCTCAAGGCAGTACAGCAGGTGCCTGTGCTGACGGTTACGGCTATACCGGCTATTCCGATGGAGGTACTTCTGTCACGGGATATATTTTGTCAGCCACCTTGGAAACAACTACCGCCACTGGAGACGGAATCTATCAAGATTTTGACCCCACTGCAACAAGTAACTACACGGATGATATCGCTACTGGAACAGCCTGTGCGGCAGCAAATGACTGTAGCACCCCTATGTACGTGGTGGGACGATAGTTCTCTCAGTTTTGTTATTTAAAAGAGCCCTCGACAATGGGGGCTTTTTTATTATTGCGCTACACTTCGTTCCGCGTATTTGTTAGAATCTTTGCATGTACTCTCGCCACGCTACGCCCTGGTACAAAAAGCTTCTTGTTCATGCGGTTTTCGCCAGTTTTTTGGCGAGCTTTTTGCCCATGAACCAAGTAGTTGAGGCGCTCAGCATTATGCAAAGCCTGGAACCGGCCAGTAATTTAAATCCCGGAGGTGGACTTCCGGAGATTCGAAGTGTGGACAGCGTGGAAACTCGTTACGGTCTCGTGGCCCTATTGGTGACCGAAGAAGTTTGGGAGGCGGACACGAGCGGCTCGGGAGTTTTTTCGTTTTTAGGAATCAATAGCTTGGCCGGAAAAATTCAGACTTACGCTCAAGATGTGCAGGCCACCTTGCCGTGGACCAAAACCGTGATTGTTACGGTGACTGAAGACGACACGCCCGTGGAAATCCAGCGCATGCTGGAGCGTTTTTATTTTGAAGGAAATCCGGAAGATTCCGACGCTACTAAACTTAGTGGAGTGGTGATTGTGGGTGATGTGCCTTTGCCTGTGGTGAATAAAAGCGGACACCGTTTCATCTCGCTCTTGCCTTACACCGATTTTGAAGAGCCCAGTTATCTTTTGGACAGTGACACTCAAGATTTCCTCCCCAATCCGGAAGCTCAGAAACTTCAAACGGAAGTGTGGCACGGTGTGATTGTTCCCCCTTTGGATGGACAAGACGGCTATGATCTCCTGGGTGTCTACTTTGAAAAAAATCACGAATTCCACACGGGGAATGAGGATTATACGACTTTCGATGAGAAAGTTTTTGTGGCCGATTTGGTGACGGAGGAGAAAACAATTAACTCGACTTCTTATGGAGCCTACGAACGCTACATCAGTTTATGGGAAGAGCTGAGTTATTACCGTTACAGTAACGATCTTGTGGAGGAGTTGTACACGCAAATGCAAACTTCCATTGATGCGGGCGATGCGCTCGATAACGATGGCGATGGGGCTTACGATGAAGAGGCTCCCAATGGAATTGATGACGATAGCGATGGCTGGGTGGATGAAGATCTTGGAGACGGATTTTGGGGAATTGATAATGATGGCGACTGCTATGGGCTTTCTGCAAGCGAGCAAGATTCCAATGGCGATGGAAAGCCTTGTTACAAGGGCGTGTGGAATGAAGGTACGGAAGAATACGACGTGGAACCGGACACCAATGTGGACGAGGACGGTTTTGCCGACAACAACAACGATAAAGGTTGGATTATTGATCTTTATGCCGAAGGAAATGCGGACATGTTTGAGGATAAAATGAACGATGAGGATCCTCCGGGTGACACCACGGGAGGCGAAGATGCGGACGGGGACGGTTTCCTAGATGGAGATGGTTGTCCGGGACTTTGCGGCATCGATGATAACGGCGATGCGGTGGATCACGATGGCGACGGCTATCCCACCGGAATCGAAATTTTGTTCCGCTGGGATTGGGCCGATGAACGCAGCCCCTGGCCCTCGGCGTGGGCTTTTAGCAACGATTATTTTGGGACCAGTTTCGATGAAGATGAAGACGATAATGCCTATGAATACATGGCGGCCATGTTCACGGATAAATTTTTCGACAACGAATATAAACATCCATCGTGTTATGAAGGCAGCGCTTACCATCCTGAGTGGGATGACGACGAAGACGGCTTTTGTGATGAAGATGGCTCTTCGGAAATCCAGCTTTGGGTGGATGATGATGCAACTCCGGGAGATGGCGTCTGCACTTATAACGACGGGGATTGTGACGGACAAATTGATGAAGACCCCATTGGACTTCAACCCGACGGTATGTTCGACGATTTGCCGGACATTCAAGCCAAGTCCATTGTGGAGGGACTCATCAAGCGCTACGCCGAAATTTTCCAGCAGCCGCTTGGAATTTGGAATCGCTTAGTCGATCAAACGGGTCGTTACAGCACCCGCGCTTCCGACGGAGAAAGCATTACGAACGATTACGATACGGCCATTTCTCTCATCGCCAAAAAGGACGAGTTCGTTTTGCAATATTTGTACGAACTCAATGAAAGTATGGAGGGAAAGCTCGACGATATTGTAGAAGACGATCTTGCTCAAGACATTCCCATTATTGCAAACCTGAAGATAAGCGGCACTTACGTCGAAGGCGGCGATGATGATGACGATGATGAAGAAGACATTTGTAATCCCGGTGGAACGACCGAAGACGATGATGCGTGTTTCCAATTTGTGAACCATTCGGGATTCAATTCAGCCCTCTTTGACGATGAAGGCGGCCTTGTCGATTTGAATCAACTTGATGCATGGGATTATTACATAAACGGGCAATTGCTCCCCGAGATCACGAACGTGAAGGAATGCACGAACTTTGCCGGAACGGATGAAGAAGACGGTCAACTCGCTAAGTTCAGCAGCCTTTACAGCCGTGAGTTCAGCCAGGATGAAGATCATAAAGATATGAACGTTGAAGAGGTTGAAGAATACCGAAACTGTATTCCCGAGTTTGAGCCCTATACCGGAGACATTCCCGATTTATGTGATAGCCCCACGGCCCGTATGCCCACCCGTACTTTGGATGGCGGTAAAACCCCGGAAGAAGGAACGGATACCAGTAAATGGGAAGTTGGAGCGGAAGCGTGTTTTGAGTTTCGAGAGCTGGAGACTTTTGACGACTACACCCAATCCAAAGGGGAGTTTAACGACTGGCTCACCACTAAAATTCGCGTCTTCCGTAAAGAAGACGATTCCGATGAGGCGGAAAGCTATGAGGCTTTTTTGGATACGGTGGAAGAAAAGATGGATGCCATCGCCGATAGCGGCCCTCCCCGCCCAGATGAAGCGACTTTACGGAAGCGTTTTGAAGAAATTGATCTGATTTCGGCCGACAGCAGCTACAGCTATACCATGATCGATTTATTGAAAGAGCTTGGCTATGAAGACCCCAGTGACGATGACGTAGACACCTTTATCGCCATGATCAAAGATAACAATTCCTTTGTGAGCGGCGCCCTGGATACGGTCGCGGATGTGGTGAGCTTTTTTACCGGCTCCGATAGTGGCGACGATGAAGCGGATTCCATCACCATTGAAAACCCCCAGGAAGGCAGTGGGATGAGTGATGTTGAATCCATTACGATTACCTTCGATAAGCAGTATTTTTTCTTTGAGATTTTAGAAGACGCCTCTATTTCCATTGTTTTAACGGAAGATTTTGACGACGCGAAGAAAATCAGTTCCGTTTACAAACATACCGAGCCTAAGGCGGATACTCTCAACGCACAAATAAGTAATGGCGGATCGCCCAATCTACCCATTGATAAAACGCGACGTGTTTCTTTTATTGACCATGGGAATCTAGCTCGAAGTCTCACTTATGTGAATGTTTTTGCAGCGGAGGAAGTTTCTGATGTGGAGGAGGACATCAATCGACTAGCGGAAGATATGCTTGAAGTTTCGGGCGGCAGCAGTTTTCAAGGTGAAGTGGAGGATTTTTACGATGAAATTAATTTGGAGCAACTCGAAGATGCACTGGAGTGGCGCTACCTCAGTATCGATGAAAAACATCGTTACGTTCTCACTCACTACTTAGGTACGGAGGAACCGATTATTGCCAAAGCGCGCGATGGTTATGAAATGATGGCCATGATTGCCGATGGAAGCGCAGACGAGCTCTACTTTGCGTTCAATGGAAATAAGCCGGAGACCGAAGAGGATTTGGAGTTTAAATATCGCAGTCAAGAGGCCATTGAAAAAGCTTTGGCCGACGCGGACAGCCCCGAACAAGAGTTCGAACCCCTTGCTGAAGTGAGTAACACCACGCCGGTTTTACTCAGCGAATGGCTTGGCGCCATGGAAGAATGGCTGAAGGAAATTGAGGATTCGCTCAGTAGTTTTGACACACACGAGGAAGAGACTTACTGTGGTGACAAATTTGAATTCACTTCCGGGGCCACGGAAGACAGTGATGACGATGGAGTGCCTGAAACTGCAGAGGAAACCGTTTCCCTAAACTTAAGTACGGATGACCATTCGGTTTTGCAGGCGAATGGGAAAGATTACTACGTGGTTTCCGTGAGTGCGGAAAAATCGGATGGATCCATTAATACCGACGATAGTTTTACCGAAGTCGAAATTGCTATTACGGCGGGAGAAAATAGCCTTTCCGTGAGTGGAAATTCCACTTTGAAACTTACCGGTGGGGTGGCTACTTTTAGCTTGCTGAGTGGGCAGGTGGGCTCTTTCACCATTCGAGCAGAACCGGTAAATAGAGGAGACCTTTCGAATAGCAACACCTTGAGTGGAAGCGTGGAAAGCAAGTTGGTAAAAGTGACGACTTATACAACAGAGGAAGAAAGTGAAGCCGGCAACACGGAAGTGACGGTGGGCAGTCGAATTGAAGTGAAAGATGCCGAAGGAACGGTGGTGGCAATTTTGGATCCGGAAACGGGGGACTTGGAGCTGCGGGGCGCAGAGGCCGAGCTGCGCGAGGCCTCGAGCAGTTTGCCCACAAGAGTCGGGATTGTAAGTGAAACGGGTGAAACGTATGGAGTTTTCTTTATCATCCCCGATGAAAAAAGCGTGTCGATTGGGGATGGTTACGCCGGTGTTTTTGTTCAAGAAGTGGGAGGAAATGCGAATGCGGCGCTTGCTGAAAACGGTATTGCACTTGAGGACAATGGGATTGAAATGGGACTTGTGACGGCACTGGGACAGATCGAGATCTCGGAAGGCTACCGTCTGGATTTTGATAACCCCGGAGCCATCAATCTCTATGATCCGATTCATATTATAGATGAGCTTGGAGAAACCGTGTTCACCGTGACCATCAAACATTCTTTTAGCGAAGGAAGTGTCCTGACTCCTGAGGAGAGCTACTCGGATTATTTGAGTGGACTATGGATAGGCTCTCCCGGCGGCGAGTGGCCTCGCGGACGACGCGGACGAATCATTGAAGAGAAATCCTGGCTTGCTAAGGCAGACTCAGTAATTCCAGACAGTGATGAGGATTCTCTCGACGACTTGGAAGAATGGACAATTGGCAGCGACTACACCGAGAGTGATACGGATGGAGACAGCTATAACGACGGTCAAGAAATCTTTACGGGATACAGTCCTTTGGCCGCGGGCGAAAAATTATTTACCGACATTTCCTCGGACAATGAGGCTTACCACGATTTAGCGGTTCTTTACTTGCGCGGAGTGATTAAAGGTTACAGCGATGGCAGCTTTAAGCCCGACAATAAAATGACTCGCGAGGAGTTTGTGAAAATCGACTTGGGTGCCATTTGTAAGGATTGTGACAGCTACTCGGAGGATTATGAGGAGGCGTTGATGGCGGAATACAGCAGTGACCCCTTCCCCGATACCGATATAAACCCGGAACTTTTAGCCTGCGTGGCGGAGGCTAAAGTGGAAGGAATCGTTTCGGGTTATGCGGGTGGCAGTGATGCGGGTTATTTCGTGCCGACAAAAAATATCAGTAGAGCGGAAGCCACGAAAGTTTTGGTTGAAACGGCCGGTTTCGAAGCCGATGAAGGGGAGGAAGGGGAAGGGGAGGGGAGCCTCGGCTCCGCCGAGTGGTACATGCGTTACGTTCGCACCGCAGAGGAATATGAGCTTTTCCCGGAGGGAACGACTTTAAGCACCGCTTGGCTTGAGAGTTCCATTACCCGCGCGGAATTTGTTATGATGGCCGTGAATCTCATTGAAGCCCGGGATTGTCGCGCCGTGGACACGGATGGAGAGGGGCTCAGTGATACCGAAGAGGAAGTGCTCTACAGCACGGATCCTCTCGTAGCCGACACCGACCTTGGCGGGGTCAATGATTTTGATGAAGTGATTCGAGACAGTGATCCTCTGGATGCGAGCGATGACTTCCCGGACGAGGAAGCTGCAGCCGATGCTGCAGTGGAAGAAGATGATTTCTCAAGCCTAAGCGACTACGATCACGAAGCCGGAGTTTATGCGGTTTCAGATACGGCCGCCTATGAAGAAATCAGTACGAGCACCGGTGAAGGAAGTACCACGGTGAATATCTACACCAATGATGTGGCGGCCGATGGGACCTCCACGCTTTATGTGCGAGCTGAAATTCGCGATCAAGAAGACAATATTTATGTGGAAGACGATACGAGTGTCATTGAATTTGTCCTTTCGAGCAGTGAATACGGAGAAATGGACCGCGACAAAGTCCAAGTAAGTTCAGGAATTGCGGAAACGGTTTTCCGAACCACAGAGGTGGCGGGTGTGCTTACGGTGGAAGGCCTCATCACCGATGGGTCCATTCCTTCCGAAAACGCAGAAATTAATGTGTATCCGGGGGAGCCTGTTCGCCTGGAACTTGCGGGTGAATCCACGGTTTTGCCAGCCGGCGGAGAAGCGGCTTCCGACATGACCGTGTATCTTTACGACTCCTTTGGAAATTTGGCTTACAATGGTTTTTATACCGTTACTTTGAGCACGGACGGGGGCCTCAGTCTTTTGGACCTGAATGATGAAGATACCGCTATCGAAGGGACGCAGGTCACCACGTCGGACGGCTATTTGGACTTCCGAGTCCTGGCCAGTGCAAGCACGGGAGCCAGTATCATCCAGGCTTCCATTTTAGAGGTGGAAGACGCGGGGGACACTTTCAGCATTGATCATGAAGAAGGTATGACTCTCTCTATCGCCACTTCCTCTCCCTACGTGGTGTCGGGAGGCAGTTCTTCGCAAACCGTTACGGTTTCCGTGGTGAATGGTTTGGGAGCGTACCTCACCGGCTTTCAGGGCGATGTTCAACTGAGTTTGAGCGATCAAGCCTTTGGAACTTTCGCCTCCGATTCCCTTGCCCTTACAAGTGGACAGGCTTCCGTTCTGCTTGCTGCCGGAACTTTGGCGGGAACGGGATCGATTATTGCGGAAAGTGCGGGGATTGAAGGAGGCAGTGCCACGCTTGTTTCCAAGCCTGCGGAAGCTTACGAACTGCGCATGCACAAAGAGGACGGCAGCACTTTGCTTGCTGCCGGTGAGCGTGAAACCTTGGTGATTGAAGCCTACGATGTTTATGGAAATTTGGTAACCACCGATAGCAGTACAACGGGAAGTGTAAGACTGACCGAAAGCACCGAGGATTTTGGAAGTCTTTCTAGCGGCAGTTTCACTTTGAATCAAGGGCAAGCTACGATCAGCGTGACACCGGAAGACGTGAGCGGCGCAATGAACTTGGTTGCCGCCTCTACCGGACTTCTAGCCGGGACTTGGGCCGGGGATGTGAATTACACCGTGACCGGTGAAGAACTTTCCGAGCTGTCCCCTCAAATGTTGTATGCCTCCGTTTTGGGCGCCCCATTTGGAGATGTCACCGAAGAAAATTATGTGGGGGGTTGGCTCACTTTCAACGGAAAAACTCAGGCAACCACTTCTCTAGTCTCCGAGCCCATCCCCAAAAAACGTTTGGCCACCCTCGATGCCAATGGTTCCATCACTTTGCCCGAAGGCTCTACGACCACTCAAATTGTGTTTGGAGCGGGTAGTGAACTTCCCACTCGTATTCAGTGGCGCTCCTTCCCCGATGACGTGCTGCTCGGTGAAATTTTTTATGTTTTACCAAGTACCGACGAGGCCGTTTCGGCTCAGCTCCTCAGCAGTAGTGAGGATTACACTTTGGAAGAAACGGAGGATGGAGAAGTTCTTTTGAGAGAGGAATCGGCGGCAGCCGTAAAAATTCGTGAAGACGGACAAATCGCGATTTTGGACCCTACTTTTTCTCTGGTGATTAATTCCGCAGCCACCGGTTTGGGCCTCGCCATTCTAAAAAATAACCAGCACATTCTCCGCATTGATTTCAACTCTCCTTGGACAAACGGAGTGCAGGAAGTCGACCCCGAATTCGATCTTGCGGATTGGGATACCCTTTCCAGTGGGATCTACCTTAAACCCACCGCTGTAACGGACACCCGAGTGGTGACTATTCCCACGGGCAACAGCTCGCTGAATCCCATGGGACTGGCCATCATTGATCCTGAAGAAGATTTGGCTAAAGAAATGCAGCCTTCGCTCGGATACATGAGTTTGGAATCTGCGGAAGTGGATGGTGGCATCGGCTGGGAAAATGAAAACAAACACTTGCTGCTTTTTGCAGCCGGAAATACCGTGGGACAATCCAATCTCTTTTATCCCTCGGAAGTGGGAATCGTCCTTGGTGACCCCACCATCAAACTGCCCACCGCAGGGGAAGTGAATGACCTGGGATTCACCACGGACATCGGAACCCTGGTCTCGGCTTCGCAAGAGGAAGTGATGACCATGATGGACATCGATTACAACGGCGACGGGATGATGGATGTGCTCTTGGCTTATGAAGATGGCCGCATCGAAGTTTTACAAAATGCAAAAGCTCCCGTTCGCTTGCAAGGACGCGGCGAACTGCTCTTTATTGAAAGTGGGATCAGTTCCATAGACAAAGGCGATTTCAACGATGATGGACTGGAAGATTTACTCATTGTGACCGATGAATCGTGTTACGAAGGAGAAAGCTGCATTTATGTCTATGAAAATATTGGGGGTGGTTTCGTGGCGGAAAATTTAGCCTTGGAAGGTATTGCCGGGAAGGCGACCCAAGTGGAAGTGGCGGACCTCAATAACGATGAGTTTGACGACCTCGTGATTGCGGATGAAAACATGGTGCTCTATACGGTTTGGAATGCGGAGGGGACGCTGGAAACAGTAAGTACCATTGAAGATTTTGGGCTCAATACCGATGCCTCTGAGAATTTATATGGAGATGTGGTGCTTCGCTACGATGACCTTGAGGAGGGGCCCGTTTCTCTTCCCGTTTTGACCACGGATTTAAGCGAGGGTTCGGATGCGGTGGATACGGACATGAATGCTTTGCTTGAATCGATGGGAGCCGATATGGATTTTGACCTTACTGTGGATGGTTCCGAGGACACGGACACTCTTGCGCGCAATGTGAATCAAGCCTTTGAATATGCCAATAACCAAGATCTCGCCGAACTTTTCACGGTCACAAAAACCGTTAGTGACGTCAATGCCGCTACGGTGGAAGTGAGCGATACCCTAACCTACACCATTACCGTAGAAAATATTTCCGGTGCTTCGTATTCCGAACTTTATTTTTCCGATACGGTGGGCGGCTTCTTCAGTTTTGATGATGAAAGTTTTGTTTGTGAAGATTGTATGGGTAGTCCTTCTCTCGAAAGCGGTGTTTCCAATCGGCCTTTTGTTTACGGACCTCTCAGCCTGAGCGCCGGAGCAAGTCTCACGGCAAGCTACCAAGTGAGTGTGAGCACTCTCCCCGGCCTCACCGTGATGGTGGGGCAAGATTTCTACACCGATTATAAAGATGATAATTATGCCGATATTGCCGTTTCTCCCCAAGGAAACACCAGTGGGGAACTTTTGGTTTACTACTCCGATGGTTACGTTTCTGAAACAAGCGGGGATGGGTTCTTAGGCTTGGGCAATACGAGCTACCGTCGCATCAACTATCAAGAAAAATCTTATTCTCCGGATACTTACGAAGAAGAGTACGACAACTCAGCGAGTCTTTTCCCGGACAGCGATGAGAATGGAATCCCTGATTTTGTGGATGAAATGGACGAAGAAAAAGGGATTCCGGTTGCGGCGGACGGCGAATTTGATCCTATTTCGGAACTCTTGGGAGGTGTGGACAAAGATGATGACGGCTTCTACGCCACCGATGAGATGTTCGATAGTGATGAGGACAAGGATGACGACGGCTACAACGACCTCGTGGATTTTATGGTGAGTGGTAAGGATATTTTACTGGATGCTGCTCTCAGTTTAGGCCTGACAGCGGAAGGGGATTCTTTGGAGTTGGATGCGGCCCTCAGCGTGCTCGATGAAGAAATTGCAGGAATCGCGGATGCCGTGGAAGAAGTGGTGTCCATGTTCACCTGTAACGGAGGGTGTTTGGCACTCCCGGGAAGCGTGGCCTTTTGGGCCCCCGGAAATTTCCACATGCCCATTACGGGAGCTACTGTTGGTTTTGACCCGGGAACACCTATCTTTGGAATCATCGCCATGCTCCCCATCGCTTGTGCGGGACAAATGTGTTACGCACCCGGCTCTTTCCGTCTCTACATCGCTCCCACCACCACCCTCGGAATCGGACTGGGAATTTGTCTTGGGCCTTACCCTGTAGGTCAGTGTTTTGCCTTCAACATCCCCTTGCTTCAACTGCTCGGTGTCGGTGTCTGTGATGCCATCAACGGCTTCATTACGGACAGCCTTTCCAAAGTCGGTGCCTATGCTACCGATGGGGATTCTTCCGCGATGAATGTAGGTTCTTCTCTAACCAGCCCCGCACCCAACGGGCTCCGCAGTGCCATTTTTGAAGCCTATGTCCCTCAGGTCTTTGTGAATCTCAATATACAAGTGCCGGGCTTCCCCTCCATCATTACGGAATGGTGGAAAGCACAAAAAGAAGAATTCTTTAAGATGCTCGATTTGCCGGACATCACTTTCATTATTCCCGACCCCGCCAGCCTCGCCACCGAATTTAGCGGCCTTCGCAAAGGTGCCACCGATAATGGCGAGGGAGATGCCTTGAAGCTGGATACCGGAATAAAAATTGAAGAGTTGCAAGGCGCCATTTTAGGCCTCGAAAAGTGGCTGAACATGGCACACGCGCTTCCCATCATCGACATAAAATTGGAGACCGTACAAATTCGCTACCCAGCTCTCACAAACGAAGAAATTGAAATTATTGTACTGGATTATAAGGCTTGGGTGGAAGACGCCAAAGAAGAATGGGAACGCTTTAAAGCCGACTTTTATTTTTCTCAGGAGTCCAGGGATTCTGCTGCGGCAGCCGCTCAAAAAGAAATTTTTGATGAAGTGGAAGGTGTGATTGAGGAAGCTATTACCGCGGTGGAAGCCCTTATGGCCATTTTGGAAAGTTACACCGAAATTCCTAAAAAAATTCTCATTTTACGAGATATTCAAGCGTACTACGCGAAGTCCATTATTTGTTATCTGGATGCGATTTTGAGTCATACGGCCGGTTACATTAAGGAGAATGTGCAGCGTATTGAAGCCTGGATGCAATGGGTGGTGGATCTCACGACGATCGTGGATGGCTGGCAAGTGCTCATCGACCTTTCCGCGGACCTTATGGATTCCTGCGATAAATGCACCAATCAACGTTATAGCGGTTTACAGCTTTTGTTCTCACTCTTTATTTTTGTTCCCGATTTGCCGGTGATTGAAATGCCCAAACTTCCGGATATTGTGATTGATGTTTCCAATATTCAAGCCGGTATTGATATTATTTGGCCGGACATCAAGTTTGTTCCCGAACGTATTGATGTGCCCGAACTCCCTCGGCTTGTGTTGCCCTCCGGTGAATTTACTGCCGATTTGGAACTGGATTTAAAGATCCCCACGCTCCCTGAATTCGATATCAATTTTGAAATTCCCGAGCTGCCCGGACTCAGTCTGCCCGACCTGCCCAGTCTGCCTCCCCCACCTTCTATTCCCGAACTCGATCCAACTTTATCGGCCAGCCTTAGTATTGTCAGTAGCATTCTGAAAATTGTTTGTATTATTCGTCAGGGCTTCATCCCCACGCCTGAAATGACCTTGAAGGCCAAAATCGAAGAAATCACCGAACGCCCCGGCGGCATTGTTTTGCCTTTCGATTTGGCGTTTGAAGTGGAATGGCCGTCCTTCAGTTTTGACTTTGTTAAAGAAGTCAGAATCAACACTTACTTCAATCTCACGATGGATGTGAGCGCACTCTATGACCTCGTGGATCATTTCGCCGATGACATGAATGAGGAAACCTCTAAAGCCGTGGGCGAACTCATCAATGAACCTTTAGAGGAATTGCAAAAGCAGCTGCAGGCCATTATCAATGTTTTGGATGTGAGCGTGGACGTGAATGTGGAGGTTGAGGCGGAAGCCGATTTAGAGTCCGGTGAAGTGGGCGCGGGAGCCGAAGGGGAAGCGGAGGTGGAAACGGAGGGTGCCGACGCCTTGGATGAAGAGTTGGAAGAGAATGCCGTGGAATTTGAAGATGAGGGCGCTTATTTGGAAGGAGAAGGGGAGACTGGGCTTCGCCCAGGAGTACAAGAGGCCTTAGAAACGGCAGCGGCTTACCATGATAATCCTTTGGTGGAGCAAAATCTTATCGCGCTCAAACAAACCATGGAGACGCTGCAAGAGCAGCTCGATGATTGGGACGCTGAAATGCCCGACGAAATCAGGCTGACGGCCACCGAGCGTGTGCTTGCTCCCGATGATCCTTTGCTCAATCGCTACGACGAAATTCGAGAAAGCCCTGATTTGGATCAAAAATTCTTGGCCAGCATTCAAGGCACTCCCCTCGCCGCTACCGCAAGGCTTCGCGATTCGCTCATTTCCTATGTGGAAGATTTTGATCAAGGGAGTAAAGCTTTGGCCGGAATGGATGGGGAATCCTTTTTGCGCTATTTGGCCCAAGAAAACACTCAAGTGGATGTTTTGCTCGCGAGTAGCGAAGGCAGTTCTTGGTTTTCCACTGCAGAAGAGTGGGAGTTCGGCTCCGCCGATATCATTTTGGCTTCCGAATCGGCAACCAGTGCAGCCTTAGACGGTCTGGATTTAGGTTACAGTGCGGAAACCTACGACTCTGGACTTTTCCTTTACAATGCGGACCTCGGAATCAACACAAGGCTCATTGACTACTCGCAAGAAGCCGATGAAACGACCAATATTTTGTTTGTGGACCTTGATGACGACGGCGACGAGGACATCATTTATTCCATGGGAGGCGATGTTTACATCAAAGAAAATTACACGGAAAGTCCCGACCTCGCTTACGATGGCAGTGATCCCGACGAGACAACCGTACCCGATATGGATCCCACTTATGGCAGTGTCCACAACTTCAAGCGCGGGAATAATGATTTTGAAGAAGCGAGTTTTGCGTTCAGCGAGGCGGCCGAATCCACCGGTTATGAAATCCTTTTCTATGATTCTTTGGACGCGCAAGATTCCGAGCCGGATGAAAACATCAAACGTTTGCTGCTTCTTGAAGACGAAGAAAATGACGATTTGAGTTTTGTCGACAGTGACGACAATCCATTTACAACGGGCACCGCTCTCCTGGCCGGTGAAGACAGTACGACTTTCCAAGCAAATTCCAAAACCACCATCACCGTTCCGGGCGGGGGCGAATATGTCTTGCCCTCTATCCAAGAAAGTCGCTTGCTTGTGAAAGAGGTGGATGGAAAAGTGAAACTTCTTGGAGGCGCAAAGCGAACACTTATTTCTACAAACGGAGAACTGGAAACGGCGGACGGCGTGTTCTTCCAAACCTTAGAGGACACCGTGCTGCAAGTATCTATTGAAGGGGTGGAAACCCAAATTGAAATACCGGCTTATACGCTCATCAATTTGGGCAGCGGAAGTGACCGCGTCATACGCATTGACCGTGGAACGGTGTATTGGATCCAAGAAATGGAGAGCATCGAAGAACAAGATCTTGAAGCAGGCATGGCGATTCTGCCAGGCGAACTTGTGAGCTTGCAAAGTTCCGGCGCGGAGGCTGTGCTTTTGAGCAGTGAAGGAGGCGAGATCACCTTGGACAAAGAAGAGGTCTTTGTTATGGACCGTCTCAGCAATCCTCAAAGTCCTTCTTCCACGGTGGAACTTGAAAATGGGGCTTACTACACGAACGCTCGCAGTCTAAACTCCGATGGAACGTGGGGAACCTATTCCGATAACGTGCTTTTGAACCCTCAAGTGTGTGCGGATGATTCCGCGCCCTACCCGCTTGTGGATGGTGACGGCACCGTGGAAGTTGCTATTTTCTCCACGCGTGAACTTTCGGCGGAAGGCTCCTTTGATAGCGACAGTGAAATTGTGGATGCCTACTGGGATTTGGATGCCGATGTGGACGAAGATGGAGATGGAATTGACAATAACGATGAGCAAGTCATTGGACTTATTGCGGAAATCGGGCCTTACGAAGACACCGATCCGCGAGTGGTTACTTTGTACATTACTGATGCAGCGGGGAATACCGCCGACATGCAAATCGATGTGGAAATTTATGTTCCCGCCCTTGAAATTACGGAAGCCACAGTGGACGTGGTGAAGGGAACAACGGATCCATTAAGTCCGGAGTTGCCTTTCCATTTGGTTCGTCGTCGAAGCGGCGTGGTCACCGAACTTGGCAGTGGTTACAGCACGGACGAAGTTGGAGATTTCAGTGAAGAAATGGTGAACTCCGATCTCATTTCCGTCTACGATGCAGAAGGTTCTACGATTGCTCAATTCAATCCGGTGACCAAACAAGTTGTGGTTTATGATGAAAATTATGAAGTTGCAGCCTTTGCTTCGGATGCCGATTGGCCTTCGCGTTTAGCGGTTTACGAAATCGGCACCGGCATCGTCATGGGCAGCTTCCTTTTCGTGGCTGACTCCACTTCTGAGATTGTGAAACTCTCAAGCGAACTCGCGAATTACGAACTCTCAATTTACAAGCAAGTGACGGTCTATCCCGTTGCCGACGAGGACGGCTATGAGTGGACCGAAAGCTCCTTAGTGGCACACGACGAATATGGAAATCTCGACTTCCTACTCAGCCAAAGCGGAAACATCACTATTTTTGATGACCGTTATACTTTAGTGCGTCGCAGTGCCGATTCTTTGGATGAGTACCTCATTTTAGAAGTCTATGATGAAGGCGTTTTGGAACTCGAAATTTGGCCGGGTACTTCCGGGGACACTTCCATCGTGACCACCGAAGAGTTGGGCTTAAGTTCTTCTTCGATCCTGGAAGGTGCCGGCGATTCTCTCAGCGCCGATACCCGCCTCTACTTTGAAGATCTTTCCAGCGATGATGCTCTCTACCAAGACATTGCGGAGCTTGTGGAGCGTGATGTTTTGGATGGCTATGATACGAGCGAGGGCACGTACTTCTATCCCGATCAAGCCATCAACCGTGCGGAATTCACGAAAATTATCCTGAGTATTCTTTGTATTGTTCCGCGTGATGAAGCCTACGATTTGCCCGTGGTTTTCAGTGACATCAGCGACACGGGGCTTTGGTACTTCCCCGATACAAAGGAAGCTTTCCTAAGCTCTCTCATTACCGGTTACTTGGGGGAAACGAATTCCGCCGGTTTGGCTCCCTTTAAACCGGGGAACACCATCAATCGAGCGGAAGCGGTGAAGATCGTGCTGGAAGCCCTTGATGAGGAAGAGATTATTACGCTGCCCTCAGACATTTCCGGTGAACCGTGGTATGAGCCCTACATGGAAATTGCTCAAGATCTTGCTCCTTACATGAACACGGAAACCACGGCCGGAACGGAAACCTTCATTATCACTGCCGAAGAAGCCGCCGACCCCGCTCATGAAATGACGCGCTACGAATTCGTGGAGATGTCGGTGCGCGTGCTGCAGGCTTACAATTGTTTCGACCTCGATAGCGATGGCGACGGGCTCATCAACTACGATGAAGAAACCCTTTATGGCAGCGATCCATACAATCCCGACAGCGACAGCGGAGGTGTGGACGATGGAACCGAGGTGGGTCGCAATACCGATCCGCTCGACACCGACGATGACTTTGGTGATGGAACTTTGGAAAGTTCGGAGCCCGGTATTTATGCCGTTACGGAAGTTTGCAGCGCTTGTCCTTGCACGTCGAGCATGGATTATGATGCGGATCTCAAGCCCGGCGACACGGTCTTTGCTATAATCCAAAATGACGAAGGTGTAATCTTTGAAGTCAGCAATGAAGTCACTGTAAGCACCACCGATTAACACAGCCCCGCCCTATGAAATCTTCTTTAGAATCTCGTCTCTTCCTTCTCTGCATTGCGCTTCTCATCAGCGTGCAGGGTTTGTTTTTCGCTTTTGCAGAGGAAACAGAATCGGAAGAAAGTTTAGAGGAAACCCAAGCCGATTATGCTTGCGCCCAAATGCTCATTGATTCCGGCTCGGCCATAGTCGAAGGTTACGAGGAATTTCTCAATGAATTTTTCAAAATCGACTACGCTACGAGCAATCAAGTTGGAGATGCAATGGATTTTTATCGCTACGTTGAAGATAGCATGAATGATTTGTATGAGACTGTGGCCTCGGTAGATAGTGACGGTTCCAAATCTACGGGTTTTGCGAGTGCGGAACTTACTTATTGTTCTCTCATTCGCGATCAATATATCGCCTACGCTCGCGCCCTTCTGCAAAAACACGCCCTCGCTTCCGCCAATAGTAAAACCACCTTTGAAGTGGTGGATGGACTCAAAGTCCTCAATGCGGATTTGGAAGACTTTTCAGAAGCATTTTTAGAAGTCTTCCCCGGTGCTTTCAATCAAATGAGTAACGCTTTACCCTGTTACGCACGCCAATGCATTACAAAGTAAACAAGGTTGTGGCTACCGCCACGTCATCGCATAGCAGCCCCGGTCGGGGCCGCTTGTGGTTTAAATGGTTCGTTCTGGCCTTCGCCATAGGTTTTTTCATCCCAAAAAACA
>CAYHTG010000005.1:0-33129 GCA_964359495.1 uncultured Candidatus Peribacteria bacterium | reverse complement strand
CCAATATTTTCTTCCAGTTGCTTTTCGCTGAAGGAGATTTTGCCCACCGTATTGTGGAGGTTTCCAAGTTTGTCATTTCGGAATTCCACCTGACCTTTCATGACCTCGGCCACCTTAGCACCAATATCGGGAGTAACCGTTCCGGATTTAGGGTTGGGCATAAGTCCTGCCTGCCCGAGTTGTCTAGCCACTTTAGCGAGATTTTTCATCATATCGGGGGTGGCCACGGCAACATCAAAGTCCAGCCATCCTTTTTCTATTTTTTCAATGAGTTCATCACTGCCGGCTTCAATGGCGCCGGCCGCCTTAGCCTCTTTCACCTTATCATCGGAAACAAAAGCCACCACGCGAACGGTTTTACCAATTCCGTGGGGAAGGCTGACCGTGGAACGAATCATTTGTTCGGCTTGAGTGGTGTCGATTCCCAGGTTCAAATGGATCTCAACGGAACTGTCGAACTTGGTCGTACTGGTTTCTTTGAGCAAATGGGCGGCTTCCTCTAAAGAGTAGCGCTTATTGAGCTCTAACTTTGCGAGCGAGGCTCGGTACTTTTTACCGTGTTTCATAAGGGGCTTGTTATGAGGTCAACAGACTGCGAAGCAGTCTTCCCTCTATTTAATAAAGCGCATCTCCGATGCGTGTTTACCATTCGACTTTCACGCCCATGCTGCGGGCGGTACCTGCCATAATTTTCATGGCGGCGTCGATGTCGTTTGCATTGAGGTCTTCCATCTTAATTTTTGCGATTTCTTCGAGTTGAGCTTTCGTGATGGTTCCAACCTTATCCTTGTGGGGAACGGCGGAGCCTTTTTCTAAGTTGATGGCTTTCTTAATAAGAATAGCAGCCGGAGCTTGCTTCATGATGAAGGTGAAGCTGCGGTCTTCGTAAATAGTGATTATACAAGGCACAACAGTGTCCCCAAGCGCCCGAGTGGCTTCGTTGAACTTTCCACAGAAATCCTGCAAATTCACTCCGTGCGGACCGAGAGCGGTTCCCACGGGAGGTGCCGGATTCGCCTTTCCGGCGTTGATCTGCAATTTGACGATGGCTTGAATCTTTTTTGCCATAAAGCGCGGCGATTCTACAGAAGGGTGCTAATCCTGTCAAACGCTTCTTTCATCTTGTTATGATAGCTTTGGGAGTATTCAAAAGCATAAATGGAGCTACCGGATCGGAAGATCAAATGAGTCGTCTTCACCTTTGTTTTATGATTGAAGTAAAAAGAGGCATCTCCGTAGTTGTTGACTTCATTGATTGTGCCAAGCTGAGTGAGGCCCGACGCGCGCTCGCGGAGGGACAAATAACCTTGAAAACTACCCGTTTCCGTGGGGTAAACAATTTGATAAATGGAACCGATATACTGTTCTCCATCAAAAAGATTCCATTGATAAATATTAGCCTCATTTTGATCGGAAAAGGATATGAATTGAAAAACCAAGCCCGAGAAAATGGTGTCCTTCAGTACGGGGCTGGTGAATCCGGCTTCTTCAAAAAGCTCCAGAGTAAGACTGGGCTCTAGAATGGCAAGGTCTTCAGAAAGGTCCACTGAAGCGCCAGCTTCAGGTTCTTCTTCCTCTACTGCACCGTCAGGTGCAGTTTGAGCCTCCCCTTCAATAGGAGCATCTGCTGCGCTATTGTCCTCTTCAACCGGCAAAAGCTCTTCAACATCAATAGAAGCCTTGCTGGAGGAGGCTCCATTCAAGTAATCATGAAAAATCATATCCCCGATCGCTAAAATCACAGCAATCGAGAGCAAGATGGAAAATACGGTAAACTTTTGCATACAGCCGAGCGTAGCCAGGCACTTTAGTGCCTATTAAAAGTGGCACCTGCCACACCTTACTACTTCTTCTTCACCTGGTCAAAATCCAATTCAACCGGGGTCTCACGACCGAAGATGGAAATCATGACTTTAACCTTACCTTTTTCTTCATCGATTTCATTGACCACGCCTTCATAACCGGCAAAAGGCCCGTCGAGAACCATAACCAAGTCTCTCTTCGAGAGCGTGATTTTGAATTTAGGTGCGTTGTCGTCTTCGAGGTAGCGTTGAATCACGCTAAACTCTTCAGCGGAAACAGGTACAGGAATGGTTCCGGATCCTACGAATCCTGTGACATTGGGGGTGTTTCGTACCACATACCAGGATTCGTCGTCTACGGTCATGTCTACCAGTACATAACCCGGGAAAAGACGTTTTTTCTCTGTTTTTGGTTTCCCTTTTTTAACCACAATTTGCATTTCTTTAGGCACAATCACATCAAAAATCTTGTCGGCCATGTTCATGGACTCAATACGTTGCAGAAGGGCTTCACGTACCGCGTCTTCATAACCGCTGTACGTATGAATGACATACCAGTTTCTCCCCGTGTTTTTTGCTTGTTTGGCCATGACGCGAGCGAAGCGAGCGCATTAAAAAAGTTAAGCTGAGAGTTTATCTAAAACCCACTTGTAAAGCTCAGAAAGTCCGAGGTCAAACACTCCAATAAGCACGGCCGTAACTAAAGTCACAGCAACTACAATTCCTGTAAGAAGAGCCGCTTGTTCCTTGGTTGGCCAGGTTACCTTTCCAAACTCTTCAAAAGCACTCACTAGGTAAGCAGCTACAGGATTTCGCTTGGATGGAGATTTTTCCGTCATAGTCAGGATGGGTTTGAACTCACTTTGAAAGAGCCTTTCCGGCTCTCGTCAAGCATATTAGAGGGCACCGAGCATGAAAGCAAGAGAAAATGGGCTGAGGCGCGATTCTCTACCTGAAGGGCTTCCATCAAAGGCTATTTTCTGCTATAATATATAGATTAAACGCTGAAAGCGTCCAAATAAAAAAGCACGTATGTCCCACCTCCCAAGTTTCAAACCAAAAACAAAACACTTTTTAGGACTCCTTGTGGCCGCATTGGCTGGAGCAGTTCTGAGTTTTGTTTCGGATTCCTGGGCGAGCTTTTTGCCACTACCCGAAACAGATGATCTGGACGTACCTGCACCGGAAGGAGACACGGCTTTTGAAAAACTGGAAAATCTGCTTGGTCCCTTAGCAAGAAACCTACGAATTATTGTGGGGGGAGTGGCTTTGCTCCTCATCGTGGTTTCGGGTTTCACCATGGTGATTTCTGGAGACAACGAAGAAACCGTGAAAAATCAGAGAAAGTCCATGACGTGGGGAATTATTGGTTTACTGATCATCAGCATCGCGGGACCTATAGCTGAAGTCTTTGATTTCCGAGCAGGAAACTTCATTTCTGATCCGGAAAAACTGGTGGAACGAGCCGGCCTTTTTGATGACACCACGCGCATTGTGATCACGTTTGTGAAATATCTCTTGGGAGGACTGGCGTCCCTCATGTTCATTCGTGCCGGAGCCGTTATGGTGGTGTCGGGACACAACGAAGAAGACGTGACTCGTGAAAAGAAAAATTTGGCTTTGGGAGCGGCGGGTTTACTCCTCATCATGTTCTCTGAAATCGTCGTTCGTAAAGTGTTCTACGTGACCGACTTTAATGAAGACACGGGAACAACGGAAGTAGCGATCGATCAAAGCGAGTTCGTTCAGCAGCTCGTGGCCATTACCAATCTTGTTGTCACTTTTGTAGGACCTATCATGATGCTCGGCCTGGTCGCAGGAGGAGTGCTTTACGTGACCGCCGGTGGAGATGAAGAACGAACCGGTTTGGCAAAGAAAATTCTTATCAACTCCGTGATTGGAGTGGTGATTATTTACGGAGCCTTTGCTCTTGTTTCAACCATTATTAGCGGTCAATTCTGATGAAAAAACTTTTTTTTATATTCGCCTTCAGCTCGTTCTTCGCTCAGGCTGCGCTGGCCACAGGCTTTGATTTCAAAGACACACTCAGCGACTTTCAAGAAGACGTGAGCGAACAAAGTGGCGAAATGCAAGAAGATGCTTTGGGTGAAGACTACAATTCCGAAGAGGGCGAGGGAATTGAACTCACCACCTTCAATGAAGACGGCGAAGAAGGAGCGGACATCATTGTAAGCGCCATTCGCCGCTTTCTGAACTTTTTTAAACTCTTGGTCACGCCCATCGCCATTCTCACGATTGTGATTATGGGGGCTCGCATGGTGAGCGCCGGTCAAGATAATGAAGAAATGATCACCAAATCGAAAAATTTTATAAAGTACGCCCTGGAAGGTCTCATTGTGATTTTCATGTCCGATTCCCTTATTGACGTTTTCTTCGGTGCCGAAGGAGAAATTTTCCGAGGGGGCGAAGAGGGAGCGGCGGAATTTGGACGACGCAGCAGCGAACTGTTCCAGGGAATTTATGGACTCTTGCAAATGATCATCGGATCCATTGCCGTTTTTGTTCTGGTTATGGCCGGGATGCGTTACGTGGGAGGTTCTTACAGCGAAGATCAAATTGCCAAAGCTAAAAAACAAATCACTTGGGCGCTTGTGGGACTCTTTGTGGTGGCCGTTTCGGAGTTTGTAGCGAAAGACATTCTTTTTCAAAACGAAGGTACGGAGTTGGGAGTAGAGGAAGCCAAGCAGCTCTTTGCGCAAGTGACGAACTTCGCGGCGGGAACCGTTGGAAGTTTATCTTTCTTGTTTCTCTTCTATGCGGGTTACCTCTACGCAACGGGATCTCAAAATGAAGACAATGTGGCCAAGGCCAAGAAAATTATTTTGGGCGCCGTATTGGGAATTATTCTGGCTTCGGCCGCCTTCGCAATAACAAGTACTCTTATTGAGCTTGATGCTTCCTGATCTTTAAACGTATAATGCCATGCAGAAAACGCCACACATGAATCTCCGCAGTCTCGCTTCGAGCCTAATCCTCTCTCTTTTAGTAGGGAGCATGCTGTGGTCTTTTGGTGTAGCCGAAGCGACCACAGTAAACGTTGAGGCAACTGTGGAGAGCGGTTCTTCCGACTCGGACTCTTCGGAAGGAGACATCACGGAGTCCGAATGTGCCTCCCTGGACGAAAGTTTGGCGGGTATTGCCGGCTGTGACACCACGGGCCAAGTGAAAGATTTTACCGAATACGGAGGCGATGGTCTCGAAGCCCCTAACGCGGATGGTTATGACGACACGCTCACTCAAACCGACAACGCGCGGGACTTCATCCAACAAATTGTCAATTACGCTTTAGGATTTCTAGGTCTCATTTCCATCGTTTTCGTCATTTACGGAGGAGTGCTTTACGTCCTGAGCCGTGGAGATGAAGAAATGGCTACCAAAGGAAAGAAAACCATTAGTTACGCCGCTGTTGGAGTCCTCATCATTATGGGCTCTTATGCTATGGTGAGTACCATTTTTATTGCCGCAGGGGGGGATTCTGACAGCTCGGGAGACGGCACGGCCGGAGGCGAAGGGACCACCATTACCGAAACGGGAGCCGCCTTTGATGTGGAAGCGGTGACAAAGGCCATTGAAGAGGTCACGAGTGATTATCTCGGCTCCTATGAAAGTTACCTTGCGGTATACGAAGAAGTGGCTTACATGAAATCGAAGGAAATCCCCATTATTGCTGTGGTGAATGAAACGGATGCTACCGCCAGCGGTGTGCTGGAGTACTTGGTGGAGTTTGTATCGGGAACCGATGACGACTACGCCGATCGGTACGCTTATATTGATGAAGACGCCGTGGATGATTACGTGGATACCCTACGTAAAGAAACCCAAAAAATTCAATCTCAAGTAGACACCTATAGCGACGCTTACGAAGCCGCAAATAACCTTTATAACTACCTTCGCAGTGCCACCACGGAATCCGTGGACGGAGACCGCCTCGTAAAAACCGGCGAGGACAATGAAGACTTGGGTTGCGCCGTGATGGATTACAAGAGCACTCAAACTTTCTTTGAAGTGAACTGGGGTATCACCATTTTCGAAACCGACTTCAAAGACATCGATGAAAACATTTGTACCTATATTGTGGCCATTGAAGATGCCGCAGCCGTGGATTACGCCGAGCAAGTGGATGAAATGATTGCCACACTCGAAGATCTTCGCGCTCTTTTTGACACCGATGATTTTGATTCCGGCTCGGAGCTCACCAGCATTGTCAAGGCCTTCGATGGAGGAGACAACATGGACTCGGACATTGGAGCCATTGAAGCGCTTAAAACCGCTAAGGAAACCGTGGGCGCGAATACCGTTCGCGACATTGTGCTCGCCATGAGTAACGTCCTTACTCTCGTTGAAAACGTGGAATTTGTCCGAGTGCAACTTTCGGCCAGCGCCACGGAAGGGAACGCTCCTCTCATTGTGCGATTAAATGCCTTAGGCACCGAAGACCCAAGTGGAGAAACCGTGAAAGACGATCACATTGATTGGGACCTCGATGGAGATGGAGATTTCGAAGAAACTTGTGAAGGATGCAGCATGAACGAAAACGGAGTGGAAGCGGAAGAGATTTATGGGGATGCCGTAAGTGCCACATTCACAGAGCCAGGGACTTACCGTGTTCGCTTGCGTGTTCGAAGCAACAGCTATGATATTGCCGCAGGAATTTCGTCGGTAACCATTCAAGTGGAGCCTTCCAAATCGAAGATTGTTCTCAGTGCGACAGCCGGTGAGGAAGAAACCACTTTGGCCGATTTCCGAGAATTCCCCGAAGTGGACCAAGAAAACTACAAAGTCACTATGGATGAAGCTTTAGCCGGAGTTTACTTTGATGCGAGCGAAACAACCGATGGCGATGATAACAACGGAGCCGCCGGTGGAATTGTAAAATATGAATGGGAGTTTGGAGACAATGAAAACCTCAGTGGTAAATATGGAGAAGACGGAGGCAATACGGTAACTCACGCCTACAGCGAACAAGGAACTTACAATGTTTCCCTGACCGTCACGGACGACACAGGCGTTGAAGACCGAAAACTTTTCACTTTGTATGTGGCTTCGCCGGCCGCACGAATTTCAGTATCTGCAGCTTCCGGAGCGGTTGGAACAACTTTTGAGTTTGATGGCACCGGATCTTCTTCGGACATTGGACAAATTGTTAGTTGGCAATGGGCCGCCACCAAAGATGGGAACCCGGTCACCCTGGAGACGAGCACGGGCTCAACAATCAGCGCCACTTTTGATGAACCGGGTCTCTACACGGTGAGTTTGGAAGTCGCCGATAACACTAAAAACGACAGCGCTTCGGTAACGGTTTTGGTGGAATCCACGCCGCCCGTAGCCACTTATGATTATTTTATTCCTTCAGCCACACAGCCCGCCACTTACTTCTTTGACGCTACCGCTAGTTACGATCCGGACGCCGGCGACACCATTACTTTTGAATGGGATTTCGATGGTGTGGAAGGAGAAGACTACAGCCTCATTGAAGCCTCCGAAGATTTAAGTGAGATGACCGTTCAATTCTTAAAGATTGCCGCTTATGACGTTTCCATCACCGCCTACGATCAACATGATGGAGAGCTTAAAAAGAGCGACACCGCCATGGCCACCATTAACGTGGAATCCATTTTGGATGTCGAGTTTGAAATTGAAGGAGAAAACGCCAGGCATCTCGACGAAAACAGTCAAGCGGAAGTGGAATTCACCGCCCTCAGCGAGGTGGCAACCGCTTTTCAAATCGATTATGGAGATGGCAACACGGACTACACGGATAGTATTTCCAGCGGTCAGTCTATTTTCACTCACACCTTCGAATCGGCGGGAGTCTTTAATGTGACGCTCACAGCCTTGGACGACGACGATCACACCAATGAAACGTCCGGACGCCTTTATATAGGAGCCGGGGATGCACCAATAGCCGTGATCAACATCGGCTCCGATGGAGAAGACATTGGAACAGCCTCGCCTTACACAGGAAGCATTAAAACAAAATTCACCTTCGATGCCGGTGATTCCGTGAATGTGGATGGAAGCAATGAAAACTTGGAATACAGCTGGAATTTTGGTGACAACGTCACCGCTTCAAATGGATCCTTGACTCATATCTTTGAAGAAACGGCGAACTACACGGTGGTGCTCACCGTTCGTGATGCAGACGACAACGCCATCACCAATACCGCAACCCTTCAAATCAATGTGGAAGGCATTCCCCCCGAAATCCGTAGCCTCACCATCACCCCACAAGCCGACGTCAATGAAACACCCTTAAAAGTGAACGTCTCTGTGGACGCCGAAGATGAAGATGGAGAAATCAATTATTTTAGAGGGTGGTACTATGATCTCAACGATACGGCAACACAGCTTGGTTTAACACAAACGGAATCCAGCAATTTCACCTTAACCGTCAACACAAAAGGAAAAACCGGTGAAGTGGTGGAATATGGTTTTGCGGTAGAAGTCGTAAGCGGCAGCGACAATATTTTCAGCTACGATGAACTTGAAGAAAGCGAAATCCCAACACTGGAAGTCACCAATGGACCCAACGAAGTTCCGGTGGCCAGCTTCTCTGTGGATCAGACCCAAGCCTACGTGGGCGAAGCAATCACCTTCTCCAGCACTTCTTATGATCCTGATGGGGAAATTGTTTCCTACTGGTGGGACGTAGAAGGAGATGGTTTCTATAATAACGACGCCACCGAAGAAAGCTCCTTTGTTTACACTTTCACTCAGGTACATCCCGATGGCGTATACGTACAATTAAAAGTGGAAGACTCCTCGGGTGCTTCTGATCCTTCAGACACTTTGCTCATTTATATAGACTCCATTTCTGCCGCTCCTGATGCCGCCTTCCTTGCGGATGTGAGCGGGACCACGGTTTCCTTCAGAAACAACTCCAACATCGACACCGAAAATGGCGCCAGTTTGGCTGGAATTTATTGGGACTTTGACCTTCTAACAGACTCGAATGGAAACGGAATAGTGGACGACGATATCGACTCAATTAATGAAGAAAATCCAACCACCGTGTATTCCGCCCTTGGAACCTACCAAGTAAAAATGACCATTGTGGATTCCACCGGTCAAACCGATAGCGTGAGTCAGGACATCAACGTGGCGGAAACCTTGGATCCGGTTGCTGCATTTTCTTATGAAGTGGATGACTTAACGGTCAACTTCAGCAACGACTCCGAAGTGGATACCGTTAACGACGTGGATGTTCGCTCCTACAGTTGGGACTTAGACTTAAACTCGGATAGCGAAGGTGATGCCGATACCGACCCAGAAAATGATGTGGACTCCGAGGCCAAAAATCCCACTTACGAATATTCCGATTATGGGGACTACGACGTTAAACTCATGATCGTTGATTCGATGGGGAAGACCGACACCCTCGTTGAAACCATTGAAGTGCCAAACCCCATTGAACCTTTGGTCGCTCTGCTCACCGCCACTCCCACTCCCAACAGTCTCAGCCAAGTGATTTTGGAAGACGATGGCGATTATGTGAGTTTCTTCTACGGCGCCGAGGGAGGCTCTGGAGATTTCGAATATGAGCTCGACAAGAATATTTTCTACGATACCGATGGGGATGGCGTTCGAGACAACGACGTCGATTATGACGATGACGACTCCGGAACTTGGAAAGCGCCTTTCTTTGTTTCCTACGGACAAGTAGTCGTGAAACTCACGGTGACCGACATGGAAACCGGTGAATCGGATATTGCAACTTTGCAAGTGGTCTTTGAAGGATCCTTGGGAGGTGCTAATCTCTTTAATGCCACGCCGACCGAAATGCTGTTCCTCATCCTCAGCGCACTTTTAACCGCCATTTTGGGCATTAGTATGACCTTCAATTACAAACCTATTTCTCTTAAATAATTATGGAAGAAACAAATCTTACCACCACTGCACCCACTCCTGCGCAAGCTACTGCACCCTCAGGTGCAGCTGCCCCTGTCCCTGCCCCCACCCTCTCCCCGGAAGAAAAAGCGGCAAAGCGCAAGGCCATGTTCAAACGGCTTGGCATTGTTTCAGGCGTGAGCTACGTCCTCATTTTAGTTTTGATCTTCGCCTGGGCAACCCTTTCTTATGGAAAAGAATTCAGTATTTTCGATAATCTTCCCATTTCTATTTCTCAAACGGCTTTCAGTGGATTTTGGATGCTCATTTTCAACCTCATGGCAGGTCTAGTTGTCGCCATAACCATGCTTTTCTCTTTGTTCAATGTCCTCAAATCTCTCCTAATCAAAAAAGAAGAACTGGAAAAGAAAAAGCACGCTTCGCGCATGGCCTTATTCAGCGGAATCGGTTTCCTTGTTCTAGCCGTTCTGTGGCTTGTGGGCATTTACTACCTCGGGCCTCGTCTCAATGTTTCACAAGACTATGGTTCGCCCATCATCACGGACCCGGAAGTCACTATTGGACTCACTTCACCAGTCACTATCACCTTCGACGCCGGTGGTGTCCCCATTGATGACGACATCTACAGCATTCTGTCCTACGCTTGGGATTTTGGAGATGGAAGCACGGGAAGTGGAGTCAGCACCAGCCACACCTACACTCAAAAGGCGGAAGGCGATGGGATTTACACGGTCACCCTCAACGTGAACTACATGAATTCGGAAACAGGTGAAAAGATTGAAAGTGAATTCCAAACTGAAGTGGTGATTGAAAATGAAATGACGGTTGCCTCCTTTATTGCTAATCCCGATAGTGGGGAAGTACCGCTTACCGTTGAATTCGACGCCTCCAGTTCCTTCGATCCCGATGGAGAAATTGTGAGCTGGGAATGGGATTTTGATGGCGATGGACGTTTTGATGATGCCTCCGGAGAAATCGTGGAACACGAATTCACGCAAGAAGGAAACTTTGAAGTGACCTTGCGCGTGACCGATAACAATGGAGAATCTGCTTTATCTACCGAAACCATTGAAGCGGGGAGTGTGGGTGGCCTCAGGGCCATTATTACCGCACCGGTCAGTGAAGGCGACTCTTACTACATCGGTGAAGAATACAAATTCGATGGAAAACTTTCACAAATTGCCGAGGGAAGCATCGTAAAATATGTCTGGGACATGGGAGATGGCAGCTCTACCAAGCAAAGCAGCAAAGTAACTTATGAATACGAAACCGTCGGGTCCTATGAAGTCTCGCTTACCGTTTACGATAAAGATGGAAACACCGATTCCACAACTTTGGAAGTCTCCGTGATTGCAGAAGGGGAGCCTCCTGTTCCAAGCATTTCCACGACGCCGGCGGCAGCTGGCGGAATTGTTTCGGGTTCTGTCCCTTTTGAAGTCGACTTCGACGCTTCCGGTTCTAAAGATCCCGAGGATGACATCGTCGATTACGAATGGGATTTCGATAATGATGGAAGTATCGATGATACCGGGGACACCGCAAGCTATACCTACGAAGAATTGGGAACTTACGAAGCGCGCCTCATCCTTACCGATTCCGTTGGAAATGTGGAAGAAACGACGATCTCTGTTGAAGTGAGCGAGCAAGGAGTAGTGGCACTCTTGGAATCGGACCTCAGCAACGGAGAAGTTCCTCTTACGGTGGAGTTTGATTCTTCAGGCTCTACCTATAAAGAAGGGGACATCGCTTCCTACGAATATGACTTTGGTGATGGAAGCACCTACACGGGCGGCTCTACCGTTACCTACAAATACACCGATGTGGGAACTTTCACGGTAACACTCACCGTCATCGCCACCGATGGTAAAAAAGACACCGATTCCGTTCAAGTGGTGGTCCGTCCGGTTGCACTCACCTCCTGTTTCACGGTAAACACGGACAGCGGGAATGCGCCTCTCTTTGTCTCTGTAGATGCCAGCTGTTCCCAAGGAACCGTGGACACTTACGAATGGAATTTTGGCGATGGGGAAGTGAGTTTTGACCGCAAACCCGGCGTCCACACCTACTCCGAAACCGGCAGCTACACCATTACCTTGGAAGTCACCGGAGACTCCGGAATTGTAGACACCTTCAGTAAAACGGTCACGGTTAAATAGTTCGCTTTGATTTTTTCGCCTTCTTAACCATCTCGGCAACCTTATCGTAGCCAAGCTTGGGCACCAAAGCGGTGGCCATGGCGGTGCTATGTTCGAGAACCGACCTCATTTCCTTCTCATTCGCGGCCAAACCTTCTATACAGTCGACTCTGAGTATCGTCATGCCGTTTGTAAGAATTTCAATCTGATGCAGAAGGTCGCAAGCGATGAGAGGAGTGTACCAGTTGAGCTCGAATTCTCCTTTTTGCGAGGCTAAACAAATCGCCGAATCCAGACCAATCACTTGAGTGCAAATCATCAGCATACTCTCGAGCACTGAAGGATTCACTTTCCCGGGCATAATCGAAGAACCCGGTTCCACCTCCGGGAGGCGAATCTCATTGAAGCCCGCGTCCGGTCCACTGGCCATGAGACGAAGGTCATTGCAAATTCGAATAAGCTCCACGGCCAGGCTTCGAAGTGCCGATGAAGCACACAAAAAGGCGGCCATGCTGTGCGTGGTTTCGAATTTATTATCCGCCTCACTCAGGTTCTCGAGGCCGCTCAATTTCGCCAACTCCTTGACCATTTTTCCGGCAAACTTGGGATGCGAATTTATTCCGGAACCAATCGCCGTTCCACCAATCCCAAGGACTTGCAATTCAAATTCAGCCGAGTGGATTCGCATTTGAGCACCCATAAGAGCCGATCCATAGGCTTCGAACTCTTGCCCTAAAGTGACGGGAACCGCATCTTGCAAATGCGTACGCCCCACTTTTAAGACTTTTTTAAACTGATCTCCTTTTTTAAACAAAGACGAGTACAGCCTCTCTTCAGCATCCAGCAGTTTTTCCAGCTCGATGAGTACGGCCAGCCTCATAGCCGTGGGCATCACATCATTGGACGATTGAGACCTATTCACATGATCGTTGGGATGTACCTCTTTATATTCTCCCTTCCTACCGCCTAAAATTTCATTCGCACGATTGGCAAGAATTTCATTGAGCGTCATATTCCACGGAGTGCCGGCACCCGCTTGATAGATATCGAGTTCGTAAAATTCCTGGAATTTGCCTTCTAAGAACTCTCCGCCGGCCTTTTGAATAGCCGCCGATTTTCTTTTATCTAAAAGTCCAAGCTCCGCGTTCACTTTTGCAGCGGCTATCTTAATAAAGCCAAAAGCACATGCAAGTGAGGGGCTGACTCTTAAACCGGAAATTTGAAAATTCTTTTTTGCTCTCACATAAAAACTGCCTCCATAACTTTCGGCGGGAACCTCCACCGTTCCCAAAGCATCCTTTTCTTTGCGAGTCTTCATACAGGCATATTAAGCACTAAAGCCCTGAGCCACAATAAAAGTTTCGAAACTCCGGTCACGCGAAGAACCCGGTTTAAACACTTTCACCAGGCGAAATTTTCGTTTCATCCGTTTGAGCAGCAGAGCCATATCGGACCCCTCGAAAATTTTACCCACGAAGTAGCCACCGGGTTTTAAGATTTGAGTGGCGATGTAAAACGCTTGGTCCGTCAGCTCGGCGCTTCGCCCTTGGTCGAGGTCGCGAATACCGCTGGTTTTTGGAGCAAGATCGCTTGTGACGCCGTCCACTTTTTCCAGGCCGTGCCGGCGAAGCGCCTCGAACACTTTCTCTTTATCCAAAATGTCCACCACTTCGGTTTGCACATTCCCATCCGTAAATGCCTCAATCTCCTGCAGATCGAATCCCAAAGCTCGCCCTTTCGCTCCAACCACTTCCGCAATCACTTGCAAAAAACTCCCCGGAGCCGCTCCCAAATCCACCACCACTTGACCCTGCTTCAATAAATGGAACTTTTCCTGAATTTCGAGCAGTTTAAAGGCACTCCTTGCTCGGTATCCTTGCTCTTTCGCCCGATGAAAGTATGAATCTTGAACTTGGAATGCTTTGGGCATAAAACAAACACAACCTACCCTTTATCTGCAATGGCTTCAATACTAGGACGGCAAATGTCTTCCTAAAATCCTTCGTACAGTACTGATTGTGTCATGGACATCCCGATCAATGTCGGGATGAGACTCTCTGAATAAGTCCAGCATAAATTGAGGCAGATCCCGGCTGTAAGTATCCAATAATTCCTCCGGCAACGATTGAATGCTGCCGATCAATCCTCTGCAATGAGCTGAGCCGCATTTGCATTCCATTTGCCAGTCCGGATTCACTTCCACTGTGGAGTAATCGCAAGTCAATTGTTCGTTCGGTGAAAGGTCCCGCATGGCGACAAAAGTAAGGGCATCCCTCGTTCTTTTAATGTTCGGCTCACAAGAATGATTTAAAAATCTTAATGGGGAAGTGGGAGACGGATCGAGCCATACGTTTGCTTTAATTTTCGGGTTCTCAATTCGCAAGCCCACCATTGGCTCAAGATCTTCTTGGCCAATACAAATGGCGTTAAGGAAAAGCTGATCGGGATTTCTAGGCCTTAAGGAAAATCTACGTTTGCCATCGTGGACTTTTTCTACTATTTCTCGAGATTCATAAGGCGAACTGAAAATTTTCCTCCTTCCTGAACATACAAATATTGGGTCTCCCTTCTGTATTTTTTCTCTCGCGTAAAGACCTTTGCCTGCTTCATCCGTGTTTCGAGCCTCTAATTGATCCGTTTTACCTCCTTTGAGTTCATCCCGTTTTTCCGAATAGGATGGTAGACTGTAAGGACTTTTTTCATCATTAAATCTCAAATACGTGGACATCCAAAAATTTTCAGCAAGATAAGCTACTCTCAGTACATCAAAATTAACGGGGTCGGGTCTTAAACGCCGAACGATGATGGTAGGTAATGAGTCGGCTGCCTCAGCTATTTTTTGCAAAATTTCAGCCATTTCAATCATAGCGAACCCGTTCGGCAAATCGCTGTCCGCCAAAGCCCAAAATCGAGCGGACAAAGCTATAATTTCTTGTTCGCCGTCAGGTTCCAAGTCGTGTAAGAAATCGAGTGCCATCTTATAATTATACCTCAATTATGAGAGCAAGGGCTTGGCTTTGGGCATACCTTCTTTACGAGGGTAGCCGGCAGGCAGAGGCCGTATTTTTTCGAACTCCAAAATACTTCGACTTTCTCCACCGGGAAGGGTGTAGTTGTACGCGCGCACAAATTGAAGGCCCAAAACTTTTTGCGCCTCTTTTGAAAGCCCCAATTCAAGCTGAAAATCCGCAGACTTCCACGCATAAAAAAATCCACCCACTTTTAAAAACCCTGCTGCGTATTCCAGTAGGGTCGGGAGTTCGGCAAGCGCTCGGGCAGTCACCGCATCGAAATTTTCTCGGTATTTCGCTTGATGAGCCAGTGCTTCCAAACGTCCGCAGACCGGTTTTAAATTTGAAAGGCCCAGCTCATTTGCCATTTCCTGCACGGCTTTAATTTTTTTTGCTACGGAATCCACCAGCAAAAAATGTACAGAGGGGCATGCCTGCGCCAAAGCCAAGCCCGGGAGGCCTCCACCGGTTCCCATGTCGAGCACACGACTACCATCTGCAGGTTTCCAAAAATCCAAAACCGCCAGGGAGTCAGGAATGTGTTTTTCATCAAGCTTCAAACGGTCGCCCGTCGAAAACAAGTTCAGCGTTTCACTTTTCTGCAATAAAACCTGAGCCAGTTTTGTCATTGGAGTGGACATCAACCTGTAAATTATTCCGCAGGAGTTTCAGCCGCTGCTTCTGTCTCTGTCTCCAAAGCAGCTTCCACTTCAGGTGAGGTTATTTCCTCAACAGGTGCTACTTCTGCAGGTGTTTCTTCGGCTGCAGGCTCTTCCACGACCGGTGTCTCTTCTACTACAGGAACATCAAGCTCACCTGCAATCACCACTTCAATACTGGCTTGGGCGGTCGCGGTGGTGGTTTGGTCAAAAGCGGTCACCGTAAGATCACACTCGGTACCTGGAGCTTGTCCGGCCAGAGCGGCGAGGGAAAGATTATGAGCGGTTTTCACTTGCATGCCTTCGGTCACCACGGGAAGCAAAACAATGTCTGCAGAACCTTCACAGTCCACCTCAGAAAGGTAAGCGAGTACGGGCGCGTTCACCACAAAATCGAGCGTGTTCACAGCAGGGTCAACGCTGGCTCCATCGAGAGTTGTGAAGGTGATGGTGTAAGCGGAAAGAAAAGAACATCCGGTCAAAAGTCCAAGGAGAAGGAAGGAGAGTTTGTACATAGAATAAATGTTAGATGACTGTATTGTAGCGGCCTTAAGCGAACTGCACCACCGAAAGTGCGGCTAAAGCGGCGGTTTCCATTCTAAGCACGGTTTTCCCAAGTAAAAATAAAGTTCCTCCCGCGAGTCGAATAGCTTCGAGTTCATCCTGTGTAAGCCCTCCTTCCGGTCCAATAATCAGATTTACGTCTTCAGTTTGAGAAATTTCTACTTCCTTTAAAGGTCGGTCGTAAGTCCAAGGGTCTCCCGCAAGAAGCAGACCCTTCGGCGTCGTAGTCAGCAGCTCCTTAAGCTTTATAACTTCATGCAGTCGAGGCATGAAGCACCGTTCACTTTGTTCACACGCTTCCTTAATAATAAGCTGAAGCCTGTCCATTTTTCGAAGCTCACGCACTTGGCAGCGCTCGGTCACCAGGGGGATGAGGTCCGTCACGCCGAGCTCGGTCGCTTTTTGAACAATCAGCTCGAAAGTGGCGGGTTTTTTTGAAAGCGCGCAGTAAAGTCGAACCCGCCTCCGTGGCCCCTCACAAGTTTTCCGACTTTTTAGGATGATGGTCGCACCTTTTTGATGCAGCTCCTCAATCAAAGCTTCCGCTTGAGTCCCCTGGCCATCAAGAATTCTGCACTCATCGCCGGGCTTAAACCGAAGCACACTTTTCATTTGATGCAGCAGCTCCTTGTCTACTATATGGAGCCGATCGACTGAAAGATCCTGATTGATAATAAAATGCTGCATTTATTTAAAATCCTCCCGCTCTGCAGGAGATAAGTAAGGTAAGTCCAGAGCCTCAAACATCTCTTCTTCCGTTTCTCCGGCAATTTTTTTTGTCCCATCAAACAGTCCGTATTCGTTGATTTTCCAGCCTCGCTTCAAGGCCAAAGTACGAACATGAATATTGAAATGCTTTGGCCCGGTAAAATAAAAAAGGGCCGCACCAAAACTCTCCGCTTCAACAACGCGCAAATCAATTTGCATATTGTCTTCAGTCACAATACTGGACTTGGTTTCACCGGCAGCAAGAATTTGCTTAATCTTTGGATAAGTCAAAAAATAGCTCATAATCGCCGCCCAATCCTTTCCAGTAACGACAATATCAATGTCTCCAATGGTCTCTCGTTTTCTTCGCAAGCTTCCGGCAAAAGTCACTTGTTCCACGCTTTCACACGTTTCTAAAAACTTCACACAGTCCGTCGCGCGTTTCAAAGCCGTCTTATAGGGAATTCTCTCCTGAAGATGAGTCATTTGCTTCGCAGCTTCCAAAATTGCCGCTTGGCTTTTCTCACCCATCCCCGGGAGGCACGCCAGTGCCCCGCTTTCGCCGGCTGCCAAAAGCTGATCGAGATTTCGAATATCCAGTTGCTCCATAAACAGTTTCACTTTCTTCGGCCCAATCCCTCGAATCCTCAAAATATTCAAAATCCCGGGCCCGAGTTTTTTTAGTAAACGCGCATGCATTTCGCAGTTGCCCGTCTCTACAATCTCCACTATTTTCGCATGGAGGTCAGGCCCAATTCCGGGAAGTTTTTCAATGGATTGATCCTTCCTTAAATGCATCTCTTCCAAGTCTTCGCCTAGGCTCCGAACCACCTCGGCCGCTCTTTGGTAAGCGCGCACACGAAACACATTCTCTCCAAGAACCTCTAGCATTTCCGAGATTTCCGTAAAGATTTGAATGATTTTAGGATTGATCATTTTGTCTTTTCAGAATCTTTGAGCATCATTACATAAGTACCGTTTTCCAGTTGAACGGGGTCTGGGTCACAACCGGAAAGTTTAGGATTAAGAGTTTCAACTTCCGACGTGTCAAAACTCAGTCCATCTTCGGAAAAAATGCGAGTAATCCCATCTTTACTACAACCGAACAAGGAAATGATACCCCCTTCTACCATTACGCCGGGAATACCTTCAAAATCGATAGTTGTAAGATACTCGAAGTTCGTTCCGTCTTTGCTCTTTGAAATTTGGATTTGCCCCTCGCCGGGACCCCATGGCTTGTTCTTCACGAAAGCCGGATTATATAGCAACCAACTATCTTCAAACCAAAACACTTCCGGATCAGTGATTATAGACACATCACTGGAATAGATTTCTCCTTCAAAAGTAAAAGTTTCTCCATCTTCAGAAACCGCGGAATAGAAAGTGGAATCTGCTGTTTCACCCTTTAATAGATTTACATTCGCGGCGGCATCGAAGAAGTAAAGTCGCAAGCGCTTATCTTCCAGTTGAACTACACTGGGATCCACAGGGATGAAGTCCTCGGGTAAATCATCGAGAGTGATGATTTCCAGGTCACTCCAGGTTGCGCCTTCATCTTCCGAAGTGATGTAGCCAATACGTTCCTCACCTCCATCGTCTATTTCACTCGCATCCACAAAATGAGAGATTAAGGTTCCGGCTTTAAAATCGCCTACATCCTTTGCAAGAAGAAGAAGGTTAGGGACCGAAGCCGTTTTAAGAATGCTTCCTTTAGGGCTGCGTTCCCAGTTGTCACCATCCTCGCTCACGGCAAAGAATAGACTGTGATCTTGAATTCCACTGTTGGGTGGGGTGTCCTTGGGCTCCAGTAATTTACTGGTATCCACGGAGGGTTCTAAACCAATCTCTTCATCTTCAAAAACACTTTCCAGTGTGCCATCAGAACAGGCAGCAAGCAGACTGAAAAGGAAGAGGGCAATAAGATTTTGACGTGACATAAAGTGAGGGTTAAAGAGAGCTGGGATTTGTACTTTCGAGGCTCTCTAGGTACTCGTTGATCAGATCTCCTATGTCGAAAAGTTGCCAAAAAAATCCCGCAATTAAAGCAAGGACGAGAAAGACGGGAAGAAACACTTTAATAAATTTGGCCACGGTTGTACTTTATAACGGACTTATGAAGATTGCAATCATAGGCGGGGGAGCGGCGGGAATGATGGCTACTGCCACGTCGGAGCGAAGCGAGGCCGCTATTACTGCAGCGCTAGCTGCAGGTTCTTCCCCTAAAAAAAACCCAAAAGTTTTCTTAATCGAAAAAAATAAATCTCTTGGCCAAAAAGTTCTTATCTCGGGAGGAGGACGTTGCAATGTCACTACCGGTTTTTCCGATCTCCGCTTGATTGCGGACCGTTACCCGCGCGGGGGAAAATTTTTACTCTCCAGCCTTCATGATTTTCCACCTGAAGCAGTGATAGCTTGGTTTGAAACCCATGGCGTTCCTATGAAAACGGAAGAGGACCTTCGTGTTTTTCCGAAATCCGACTCCGGAAAGGATGTGCTTGCGGCTTTCGAAAAGATTTTTCAAAGCCCTGACGTAGAAGTCCTCCTTGGCCATGAAGTCACTCGCATTGAACACTCGCCGGAGGCGAGCTTATCAATAAGTGTCGCGAAGCGACTCAATCAACAGTTCCAAATCCACTTTAAAAATCAGCCTCCACTCACGGTGGATAAACTCATCCTCACCACGGGAGGGCAAGCCCACCGACACACCGGCTCTACCGGGGATGGCTACACTTTTGCCGAAAGTTTGGGACATACCATTACGCCCCTTGCCCCAAGCCTCAACTCCTTCATTACGCAAGAAAAGTGGCCTCATGCGCTAGCCGGCGTTTCTCTTCCCTTGGTCACTCTCAAAATAAAAACTCAAAAAAAGTTTGAATACAGCGGTCCCATACTTTTTACGCATCGTGGTCTCACCGGTCCGGCGATCTTTGCACTTTCTTCGTATATTGCCTTTGAAACTTACGATCCCCAGCATCCGCTTACTCTCACCGTGGATCTTTTTCCTAATTGGCCTCACACCAAGCTCGAACAGGAGCTCCAGAGAGAAATGAAAGAAAATCCAAAAAAACTTTTCCGAAATACCCTTGCTTTGCACCTTCCAAAATCCCTTGCCCTTGAACTCTGCTCACAATTTTCAATCGCCCCCGAAAAAATCAATATTGAACTTTCAAAAAAAGACTTTATAAAAACGTTAGAAAAATTGAAGAACTTACCTTTCACTTTGATTGGTCGCGCCGCGGGAGATGAATTTGTCACGGCGGGTGGAGTGGAGCTTTCCGAAGTGGACCCGAAAACTTTAGAATCCAAAATTTGCCCCGGCCTTTACTTCGCCGGAGAAATCCTCAACATTGACGGCTTCACGGGAGGCTATAATCTTCAAGCCGCGTGGTGCACCGGAAGACGGGCGGGGGAGTGCGCTAGTATTGATTGACCATCGTACATATTAAAACGTAGACGAGCTTCGTAATCTTAATCCCAATAGTTCCCACCAGGATAAATTGGATCACCGATCATTCGAGTAGGTTAATTCTCATAGATTTGACAGAAGTATAAAAGATTGTCGGACTCCTGCCCGGGCAGGAGTTGCACAACAATCACATTTTCAATCAAGAGTTGTTCTACATCCAGTAAAAGTGTTAAAGTTTTTTTGCATAAAAAATTCAAAATGCCCAAAACCTACAAATCACTCAACAAAAAACTCAACAGCCACCTCAATTCGGGACTGAACCACGTTTTGAAATACACGAAAAAATTCACACCGGACCTCCATCAAAAAATTGAAAAGAAACGCCGCGACGAAGTGAAAAGTTTTAAAGCAAAAATGGACCACAATCGTACTTTTACCGATCGCATTGCCGATCAAGTCACTCGCCGTTTTGGTTCCACCATTTTCTTCATCTTAAACCTTCTCTTTTTCAGCCTTTGGATTGTATGGAACAATGGCTGGATTCCTGGGGCAAGCATTTTCGATCCCTACCCTTACGGAATGCTCACCATGGTGGTTTCTTTGGAGGCTATCTTTCTCTCTATCTTCGTCTTGATCAGCCAAAATCGTGCCGCCAAGACCGCCGATCTTCGAGAAGAACTCGACTTGCAATTGAATATTCAGGCTGAAGAGGAAATAACGAAGGTACTCGTTCTTGTAGATGAAATTCACGATCACTTGGGATTGTCCCCGGAAGATGACGCTGATTTAAGGCGCATGAAACAAAAAACCGACCTGCTCGCCCTCGAAAAACAAATCTCCCAAGAGATGGACGAGGCGGAGTAACAGCTTGACAGGCGGATTTTTTAATGCTTTCATGATATAGCTACACTTTAAACATACTCTGGAAACCGACTTTGCACAATTTGGCCCCCTCGGCCTTCATCCGAACCTCCTCGAATCGCTTCAGCGCCTTAAGTTCACCACTCCCACGCCGATTCAAGCCCAGTCCATTCCTTTAGCCCTCGCCGGGAAGGATTTTATTGGTATCGCCCAAACGGGAACGGGAAAAACCCTGGCCTTTGGCTTGCCCATGCTCGACAAACTCAGTAAGAACAAAGGGTCGCAAGGCCTGATTATTGTGCCCACTCGCGAACTTGCTATTCAAGTGGAAGAGACCTTTCACAAAGTGGCCAAACACTTGGGAGTGCGCACCGCTTTGCTTATTGGGGGAACTTCATTTTTTCATCAAAAACTGGCACTGCGTGACCATCCGCATATCCTTATCGGCACGCCGGGAAGGATGATTGATCATCTTAAACAAAAAACGCTTCAACTCAGCCAAGTACAAATTTTGGTCCTTGATGAAGCCGATCGCATGCTCGACATGGGTTTCGCTCCACAAATCAAACAAATTTTAAAGGAGGTCCCCGCTAAAAGACAAACCATGCTGTTTTCAGCAACCATGCCCGGCGAACTTCTTCAGATTGCACATTCTTACATGCAGTCGCCCCTCCGAGTGGAAGTGGCTCCTTCCGGCAGTACCGCCGAAAACATTGAGCAAGCCTTCATTGTGATGAATAAAGATGACAAAATGAAAGAGCTCACCTCTCTTTTACGAGAGATGCCGGGAACGGTTTTGGTTTTTTGCCGCACCAAACATGGCGCCACCAAGCTCACCAAACAACTGCGCGATCAGAACTTCACCGCTGCAGAAATCCACTCGAACCGAAGCCTCGGTCAACGTCGTGCCGCTCTCGATGGATTTAAGTCCGGGCGCTACCGCATCCTCGTGGCCACGGACATCGCCGCTCGAGGAATCGACGTGAAAGAGATTGGTCTTGTTCTCAACTACGACTTGCCGGACAATCCCGATGATTACGTTCATCGCATTGGCCGAACGGGCCGAGCCGGACGCGCCGGAGTCGCCATTTCTTTTGCCATGCCCGACCAAAAACGCGAAGTGGAGACCATTGAACGTTTGGTCCGCAGATCCCTAACGGTCCATTTGAAAGTTCCATTTTCTCTTCACGGCGGATCCAGCCGTTTCGCTTTCCGCAGTAAACCCGCCCGAAGACCGGGAGGAGGAGGAGGACGTCGCGGAGGATTTAGAGGACGACGCTGACAAGCTCCACTTCAAAAATCAAAGTTGCTCCGCCGGGAATAAGTCCGCCCGCTCCGCTCTCGCCATAAGCCATAGTGGAAGGGATGGTGAGTTTTCGAAGTCCGCCCACTTTCATGCCGGGGATTCCTTTTTCCCAACCCTCAATGACCTGGCCCGCACCAATCGTGAAGCTAAAAGTTTGACCGCGATCACGCGAGCTATCAAATTTGGTCCCATCCATGAGTATCCCCACATAATGCATTTCCACCGTGTCTCCCACTTCGGCAGTTTCACCCGTTCCGACGCTAAGATCTTCAATCAACAGTTCGCTGACCACAGTATCATCGGTTTTCATAGAACAGGCGGTTAACACGCCAAAGGCGCTGAGTAAAATCAAACTGAGCGGAGCGAGAAATTTACGCATAGAAGCAGTTAAAGCCCGACCAGTCTAAAGCCAAACTTTTTAATTTTCCAGCACATTGAGAAGATCCGTTGTGCACGTTCCAACAGACACATCACTATTCTCACTGGAATACTCGCAGTCTTCAATCGTGGTGGTCTTGCCTTCCGTGTCCATACGATAAAGTTTATAGAAAGAGGCAGGTCCGTCTCCACCTCCACAAATATAAAAGAGGCCATTGAATTCGCCGACTATACTACACACTCCGATATCTCCCATACCTCGATTGTATTGATAATTTGTCACTAAGGATCCGGATTCGTAGCGCCCAATCACATTATTATACTCGCCGTAGTTTCCATACATCACAAAAGAAAGAGAGTCCTGCGCGCACAAACTGAAGTACTCGCCTTGAGCTTTTAACTTGATAAAGCCATCCTCTGCAAAAAGTTTGGCTATGGTTTCTTTCTTATAGTCTGCAAGATCTGAAAAAGCTTCCAGCACATTTTCCTCAGTAAAATTTTCCAACTGTGAAGCGGTCAAACACGCATTGTCCAGCCAGACCATTTCATTTTCCGTTTCAGCAACAGGTACCTCCTGAACAGGGGTGCAAGCGCTAAGAAGCAAGATAAGAGCAAAGGCAGAGGCGAGTAACTTTTTCATTAAAATGATTAAAATTATACACGTATAAGACACCAAGAGCCCCATTATTACAAGTTTTTTTGACTCAGGTGTATAGTGCCTTCGTGAAAATCTTCGCCAAAATTCTCATTCACCTGGTCTTCCTACCGGTTTTTTTAATATCCCTCTTTCTCGGAACGCTTGTTTTCCATTTCTTGGATAAAACCATTTTATTTGAAGCCTTTGAGTCGCATCAAGTATACGAAAACTTGCCCAAAGCGCTTGCCGTCGCGCTTCCCAACGAGCCGACTCTTTCCGAAGAAGAAAAGGCAGGCTTCACTTCTATCCTGGAAAACGTGCCCCCAGAGCTCGTACAGAAGATTGTGGAAAGTAATGTGGGACAAATTCTCGATTACCTCCACGGCGAATCTTCAGACCTTACTTTGACTCTGCCCGTCGTCGAACTGGGCATCATAGGCATGAACGAAGATATTAGCTGGGTCCTTTCGGAAGATGCCGAGGCCGGTTTTAAACAACAAATCGAGCTTCTCAACGGTTCCATCAAAATTCTTGAACGCGCACTGTGGGGGCTCTTTGCTCTTCTATTCGTCCTCCTCACACTTTCTGCCCTACTTTCCAAACCTAAAATTCTCCGTGGCGTCTCGTTCCTGATTCTTCCGGCCGGTCTCCTCACACTGCTTTTCGTCCTTTTTGAGTATATTATTCTTTCCCAACTTGTCACCGCCGACCTCTCCGGACGCGAACCCGCCGAAATCCTTCTTTTCCAACTCGTGAACGCCCTTCTGCCCGGAATCTTTTCTCTTTGGCTGAAGATTGGGGCTACCGTGATCGTTGTTGCAGTTCTACTACAAGTGCTTGTGCGTTTGCACACTCCCAAACGTGGGAAATAGCACTTGTAGTCCTGCCGTCCGCAATGTAGGCTGAGGCCTTTTATCCATTTCATATTTTATGGAAGCGCCGCATGAAACTTTCCTCAAACACTTAAATCCCGTTATCGACACTTTAAAACCGGATTTCCTTTACCACTTGGGTTTACCGAGCAATATGGATGGGCTTCGTGAAGCTTTTGGAGATGTGGTTCATGTGGCAATGATGGGAAGCGGGCCGCGCGCTTTTCGTTTCGCTCAAGAACTCACGGAGGCCACGGGAGGAAAAGTACGCTCACTGGGAGAGGAGCCGAATCAAGATTTTGACCTCATGTCTAGAGTGAATGAGGAGTTTGAAGCGGTGAAAGCCGGCGAAAAGGATTTGCTTGATTCCATGGTGGACGTGCAAAACTGGATGGCCCGTGAAATCGGTCTTCCTGAAACAATTGGGAAAACGGAACGATTTTGGTTATTTAAAGTCGATACACCTGCCGGTGGAGTGATTTCAGTCAATCATCATATGGGAATGCCCACTCACGCGATTTTGCTCCATGAGGTAACAAAACTTTTACACCACGTTGGTGCGGATACCGTTGAACGACCGTTTGAGTATTCACGATTGGGAACATCAGGTGGTTTGGGAATCGCGGGAGGAGATATCGTGGTCTCCAACCGAGGACTTGAGGCCAGCGGTTTGCCACGTTACCGTATCCATGTCTTGGGAAAAGAAATTGAACTTCCCACGGAGTTCGATCCGGAGTTGGTTGAGAGAATCTTTTCTTGCCGCGATGCTGTGGAAGCCACGGTAGTGAAAGGCGATACAGTTTCCTGTGATGATTTTTACACCGAACAAGCGCGCTTGGATGGAGCCTTTACTTTTGTTAAGTCGGAAGCCGAAAAGTTGCAATACTTGAACCGTCTTCATGCAAAAGGAGCGCGAAACATGGAGATGGAAGCTTCCGGCTTCGCTGCTTTCTGCCAACACATGGGCATTCCGGCAGCCTGTATTGGAGTCGCTTTACTCAATCGTCTGAGCGGCGATCAAGTGACGGCACTTCCGGAAGAAATCGCTCGCTACAGTGATGGACCTCAACAGCTTCTTATCGAATACATCAAAAGACAAGCGGTAACTCGGGTTTAGTAATGCGCAATCATGTACCTGTCAAAAGGTTTGAACCCCAAGGTTTTATAAACTTTGATTGCTACCGAATTGTCATTACTTGTGGGATACATCTTTAGCCCTTTACACAAAATATTTTAGAGACCCCCGAACTTATAACTTTCTAAGAAACAGCAAAAACTTCACCTTATTTCGCCAGTGCGAATAGTGCTCTATTTGGCTGTCCACTCGGGTCTAGTACCCTTGGGACTGTCTCATCTTACCTTATTCTTGCCGTGAGACACAATTGTGGCGTTTCAGGCTAAATGAGACACTTGAGACAGTATAAAAAGGGACCTTATATTCCCGACTCACTTAGACGAATTTTTAAACTTTGTAAGAAAATATGAAAACCCCTTAGATCCATACTTTAAAGTAGTAGATCCTCTGGTTATCGTACTGATACTTACATTTAATTTCCGAGCAATCTCCCTTTGAGGCGTTCCTTTGTCGAGTTCCTGAACAATCTGCCAACGTTCAGAAAATTCCTCGAGCTCCTGAGGAGTGAAAAGATCCCTTAAGAGAAGATCGGCTTCCTTCTCATTTTCTATAGAGAGGAGAAGCTTACAAAGTTCTTTATAATTTTTATTCATTTTGCTGTTGACAATGTATTTGTGTACCAGTACAATTGGCACATAATCATTTTATGACAAAATCAATTAACAGTCAATCGGTAAGGAAATGGTGGCGCCTTCTTCAAAAGATGAGGGACCTTTGTTGATGTAACTGATTTCTTACCAAGAAACTACATAGGCCCTCAATAGTTGAGGGCTTTTATAAATTATTTATCTATGACTAAATTAAACTCAAAATTATCGGTTATCGAATTCCTCCAAAAAAGCATACAAGAAGAGCTAACTTTAGAGGAACAAAAAAACTTTTTGGAAAGCTACGAATTGACTTCAGCTGAAGAGCTGAAAAATATTGTGCTCTTTTTCGAGGCAAATAAGTCACGCTCGATTTTATTAGAAGGAGCTATCGATGTATGTGGTACAGGAGGATCGGGCCTTTCAAAAATCAATACCTCCACGTTAAGTGCCCTAATCTTAGCTTCTTTAGGAGTCAAAGTTGCTAAACACGGAAACCGTGCAGTCACCAGTCAATGTGGGAGTTTCGACGTTTTAGACGCTTTAGACCTGAACTTCTCTGAGGCCAATAAAAATCTTGAAGTGGTCTACCAAAAAGAAAATTGCGTCTTCTTATACGCCCCGGCCTACTACCCATTGATGAAACATTTTCAAGACGTGAGAAAATCAATAAAGAAACCCACCTTTTTTAACATCCTCGGACCTCTATTAAATCCCGCCCAGGTTAAGAGGCAAATCATCGGTACTCCTTTTAAGGATAAAATGCGGCTACTGGCAGAAACATGTCGCTTGTTGGGAAAAGAAAAGGTATATGTCGTTTCTGGAGAAGATGGCCTGGATGAAGTGACTACCACAGGCGCAACCAAGGTAGTGGAATTGAATGGGATGGAGATCAAGGAGTACTTTCTGACCCCAGAAGATTTTGGGGTTAAAAAGGTAACTTTAAAACAAATCTTGGGAGGAAACGTTACGAGAAACCTAGAAATTGCAGAAAAAATAATAAACGGGAAAGAAGATTCTCCACATCGAGATCTAGTTTTAGTTAATGTTGCTCTAGCTTTACGATTAACGGATCAATCTATCGGTTTACGTAAGGCTTATCAACTCGCAAAGCATCACCTGCAAAAAGGCCTTGTCAGAAAGAAAGTGGAGGCATTGAAAATGACCCTAAATACCCCTAGCATTCTTTTAGAAATCGCCCTAAACAAAAAAGATGAAGTAGCAGGAAGAAAAAAACAAAGACCATTGGCAGCGTTAAAAAAGGCACTTCAACCATCTTCTAGGAGTACGTTGTTTTCAAAAGGAATAAAAAATAAAACCTCCTTAGGAATCATCGCTGAAATAAAATTAGCTTCACCTTCAATGGGGCAAATTGCACATGAAGAGGTCAACCATATTCAAATTGCAAAAGAATATGAAGAGCAGGGAGTATCCGCTATTTCTGTGGTTTGCGATCAGAAATTCTTCAACGGAAGTCTTGATGTATTAAAGGAAGTTTCTAAAACAACATCTCGCACACCGCTTCTTTGCAAAGATTTCATCATAGATGAGTATCAAATTTATGAAGCCAGAGCTATGGGTGCGGACTTAATATTACTGATTGCTGCTTTGCTGACGAAAGAACAAATCACACGTTTTTTGGGAATCATTAGGAGCCTAAAGATGCTGGCTCTTTGTGAGGTCCACAATAAAGAAGAACTGGAGAAAGTACTAGGAACATCCGCACAAATAATAGGGATCAACAATCGAGATCTCCATACCTTTCAAATCGACCTGAAAACCACTGCTAGCCTTGTACCACTCATACCACCCAACAAGATAATAATCTCAGAAAGCGGCTTTCAAAGCTCGAAAGACCTTGTAGGTCTCCCCAAAAGAGTGAATGGCATCTTAGTGGGGACGGCTCTTATGAAGAGTGACAGTATCGAGAGAAAACTAATGGACCTGAGAGGGCAAAAATGCAAAGTAAAGATCTGTGGAGTGCAGACGGTCAAAGAAGCTCTTTTTTGTGAGAAGATGGGCATTTCCTTCATAGGGCTAAACTTTGTTCCCACAAGTAAAAGAAAAATTAATCTAGAAAAGGCGCAAAAAATCTGTGAAAAAGTGTCCAGCATAAAAAAAGTAGGAGTATTCATGAACCAGTCCTTAAAAACTGTGGAAGAAATTGCCAAGCGCTTAGATTTAGATTGCATCCAACTTTCCGGTGAAGAAGACCTCAAATTTATCCAAGCCTGTCCTAAACCAGTCATCAAAACGATAAGAGTCCTAAGTGAAAAAGACCTGATCCGGTCCGCACAACTGCGCCCCCATGTTTATGCTCTTCTTTTAGACCACGAACAGCCGGGCCAGGGAAAAAGTTTTGATCATGCTTTGCTCAAAGAGTTTGAAGGCGACTTCTTTTTAGCGGGAGGGATAAATTCGAGCAATGCCCACGCATTGGTTGAGGCTTATCACCCTTTAGGAATCGATACCGCTAGTGGAGTAGAAACGGAGGGACGCAGAGATCTAGCAAAAATTAAACAATTAATTACTTCCTTATGAAACATTCCATTAAAAAATATCTTTTGAACCGCACAGGACATTTTGGCACCTACGGGGGTGCATATGTTCCTGAGTTACTCATGCCCGTAATGAAAGAATTGGAGGCAGCCTTTTACCAAGTTAAAGATGATCCTGAGTTTTTAAAGGAGTTAAAAAATCTCTACAAAAATTACGCAGGCCGTCCTACGCCCCTCTATTTTTGTGAAAATTTAACAAAACAGTTAGGAGGCGCAAAAATTTATCTGAAAAATGAGGGCTTGCTCCATACGGGGGCTCATAAAATCAACCACTGTTTAGGACAAGCCTTGGTAGCCAAACGACTGGGAAAGAAACGTCTGATCGCTGAAACAGGGGCAGGGCAACACGGTTTGGCGGTCGCTACGGTTGCTGCACGATTTAATATGGAATGCACCATTTACATGGGTGCCAAGGATTATGATCGTCAACGCCCCAATGTTTTCTTTATGGAGCGCTTAGGAGCTACGGTGGTACCAGTGCACACAGGTGGGATGATTCTGAAAGATGCTATCAATGCCGCCATTGGAGACCTCATCACCCATCCGAAGGATACTCATTTTTTATTGGGAACTATTTGTGGTCCTCATCCTTACCCTGTGATGAATACATTTTTTCAAAAAATCATTGGAGAAGAAGTGCGAAAGCAAATAAAAGAACAGGAAGGACGGAATCCAGACTTTATGGTCGCTTGTATTGGAGGAGGCAGTAATGCCATGGGTTTATTCTATGATTTTCTAGATGACTCTAATGTTAAACTCATTGGCGTAGAAGCAGGAGGAAAAGGAGCAGAGCCAAAAGGTAGGAGCCAAGCATATTCTCATGCGGCTCGTTTTGTGGACGGAGTCCCTGGGATTGTAGAAGGATTCAAATCCCTTTTTCTCCAGGACAAAGATGGTCAAATAGCTGAAACTTATAGTATTTCTGCAGGCTTAGATTACTCGGGAGTAGGCCCCCAACATGTTTATCTGAAGTCCTTGAACCGTATTGAAAGCGCCTATGCTTTGGATGAGGAAGTGCTTAAGGCTTATATTTTACTGGCTCAAACGGAAGGGATTTTTGCAGCCATGGAATCCTGTCATGCCTTGGCCCATGTCCTCAAGCTCGCTCCCACTTTAAGTAAAGATAAAATCATCGTCTTCAACTGTTCCGGCAGAGGAGACAAAGATTTATTTATCACTTCTCAACATTTCGATAAGGAAAATTTCAATCAATTCTTAAAAAAAATCATATCATGAGACAAATAATGACCCATTTAGTTGCTGGCTACCCCTCGCTTAAAGTAAATGAATCGTTAGCATTGATGATGGCAGAAGCAGGAGTTTCTTTTATTGAAATCCAAATTCCGTTTTCTGATCCTCTTGCGGATGGTCCGGTAATTTCCATGGCTAATAAAGTAGCTTTAGAAAAAGGAACAAGGCCTAAAGATGCCTTCCAATTGATGAAAAACCTCAAGAAAAAGGGTGTTAAAACTCCACTTTTATTCATGACCTACTACAATATTGTATTTGCCTATGGGCTTGAAAAATTCTGTAAAGACGCCCAAGCAGCCGGTGCTTTTGGACTCATTGTGCCTGATATTCCACCCAGCGAAGAACCCTATGAGGGCTACTTGAAAACATGCAAAAAGTACAATCTCCATGCCATACAAATCATTTCACCTCTGACTTCTGAGAAGAGAATGGAAGAAATTGTTCGTGTGGCGTCGGGCTTCATTTACTGTGTGTCTACCACCGGAAAAACCGGCGTAAGAGGACAACTGGATCAAGAAGCCATCAAATATCTAGACAAGCTTCGGCTCTACACCAAGCTTCCTTTGGCTCTGGGTTTCGGTATTTCTAACCGTCAACAAGTTGAGCAGGCCCTCGAAAAAGCCGACATCGCCGTGATCGGAAGCAAACTCATTCAAGTCTTTGATGCCGCAAAACCAAGTCAGGCTCAAGATGCCGTTAAAGAATTCTTAAAAGAAATACTGTGAGAACTGTTTGAAAACCCCATCTATGACACAACTAAATATAAAACCAGCTGCACATTTAAAAGGGACAGTTCTCATGCCTCCTTCCAAGTCTTATGGAGTGCGTGCAATTCTTCTTGCCTTACTGGCCAAAGGGGAGTCAACACTATCACCCTTGTTTTTGTCCGAAGACATGCAGAGTGCTTTAAATACTGCTAAAGCCCTAGGGCTTTGTGAAGAGAGTAAAGGAGAAGTACTTACACTTCAAAGTCCTGGTTTAGGAGAACTTGCAAGTCCAAAGCAGATACACACAGGCAATTCAGGGATCACCACTACATTTATTTTGCCTATTTTAGGTCTTAGAAAAAACACCAATATCCCTTTGGTGGTGGATTGTGGAGAGCAAATGAAAAAAAGACCTATTCGGCCCTTTATTCAAGCACTTTCGCAGTTGGGACTTACGGTCGAATCTTTAGGTGAAGACCTGTTCCCTTTCCAGGTTAGCGGGTCTTTAAAAGCCGGTGAGGTGGAAGTCCAAGGTGAAAATTCTCAATACACTTCAGCCCTTTTACTCACACTGCCATTTGTAAAAGGAAATTCAATAGTGAGAGTAAAATCTTTAAAAGAAAAGCCTTATGTAGAAATGACTCTTTCACTCCTTAAGGATTTGGGCGTTTCGATCCATTCAGAGGAAAAAGTAGGAATCAGCACTTTTTATATTCAAGGGGATCAACAAATAAATAAATTCTCATTAAATATACCCGGTGACTTTTCTTCAGCCTCCTACTTTTTGGCCGCTGGTGCCTTGTTGCCTTCAGAAATAACCATTCAAGGTTTGTCATTAGACGATTATCAGGGTGATAAAAGATTGATCTCGATTCTGCAAGAGATGGGAGCTGAATTAATCATTCAAAAAAACGCCATAGGCATCAAAGGTGGTAAAAGCTTGAAAGGATTAACTATCGATGCAAACGACATCCCTGATCTTGTCCCCACCCTTGCGGTCTTGGGCACTCAGGCTGAAGGAGGATTGTATTTGATAAACATTTCAAACGCACGAATCAAAGAGACGGATCGCTTGCATTCTATGACAGTCAATTTAAAGAAGATGGGAGCAGACATCGTGGAGGGAAAAGACAGCTTGATCATTAAGCCCTCCACTCTACACGGTACTTCTTTACACGGATTCGACGATCATCGCACCGTGATGGCTTTAACCGTAGCGGCTTTAATGGCTGAGGGTACGTCTTCTATCGATACTGCAGAATCCGTAAATAAAACTTTCCCAACTTTTACTCATCTCATGTCCTCAATCGGAGCACATCTTTCTATTTTATGAAATTCATACTAATTGGTTTCACTAACTCAGGAAAAACAAGTTTTGGACGCTCTCTGTCTTCTATTCTGATGTGCCCTTTTTATGATCTGGATCGTCTAATTGAAGAAAAATATGGAGAGGAAAATCCAAAGCTCACGGTTCGAGAGATCACCCTTAAGGAGGGGGTAAGTTTTTTCCGAAACTTAGAAAAAAATGTTTTGAAAAGCTTTCTCAAGGATTTTCGGTCTGGTGTACTAGCTTTGGGCGGCGGAACTCTTTTAGACACTAGCAATCGGAATTTACCTAAAGACTCAAAACTCGTTTACATCGAGGCTGATTTATCGAATGTACTTCAACGAATTAAGCAGCAAGGTCTCCCAGCGACTATGAATCAAGCCCTTGATCCAGAACGAGAACTTAAGAAAAACTTAGACCAGCGCCTGCCCATTTATAAAAAATTGGCTCATCTCACAATAAAAAATAATGGTTCGCTCGCAGATCTTTACCAGGAAGCGTTAAAACTATCTCATATATGAAAATATTACTCATCCATGGGCCAAACTTAAATAAATTAGGATTCAGGGATCCACACTTTTATGGAGTCCAAACGCTTGCCCAAATCACCAAATCTCTAAATACAAAGGTTAAAAAAAGAGGTCATAGTTTAGAGAGTTTCCAATCGAACCATGAGGGCGAATTGATTGATTTTTTACAGAAAGAAGGTCAAAAGGCTGATGGCATTTTGATCAACCCCGGAGCACTCAGTCATAGTAGCTACGCTCTGAAAGATGCTCTGCTGGATACCGGGCTTCCGTGCATCGAAGTGCACCTCTCTAAGCTTTTTGAAAGAGAAGACTACAGAAGAAAATCCGTTACTGCCGAGGCCTGCGAGTTAATGATTTATGGGAAAGGAGTAAAGGGCTACCGGGAGGCTTTAGATTTGCTTTTAGATGTGATCGAAAAGAAACGAGTCATTCTTCAAAATCAAGTCATCGGGAATCCTTTAGATCACAGTTTAAGTCCTGATCTACATGGACTTATTTATAATGAAATAGGGCTGGCAGCTGTGATGAAGAAAAGAGTCGTTCCCCTTGATGAATTGAAAAAGGTCATTAACGATTTCAGAAAAAATAAGGGGGCATTGATGGCGGTAACGCTTCCCCACAAAGAAAGCGTTATGGAATTTTTGGACGAAATTGATCCAGTAGCCAAAAAAATTGGATCTGTAAACACTGTGTTGAATAAAAATGGACGTCTCGTAGGGTCCAACACGGATATTGTAGGGATTGAAGCGGCGTTGGAGGGAGTGAAGATAAAAAATAAAACAATACTGATCTTGGGAGCAGGAGGGGCAAGCAAGGCACTTTGCTA
>CAYHTG010000004.1:0-35747 GCA_964359495.1 uncultured Candidatus Peribacteria bacterium | reverse complement strand
ACTGTAAGGTTTGAGAAGGCGGGTTGTAAAGCCTTGTACGAAAAACATCCAACATAAGAGGTTCTTCTCTCACTTTGGCTGAAGGAGAGGAAAACGCACGAGCACAGCAATCATAGATACGCATCTGTACTAAGCCGAGCTCCCCTGCGAGCTCAGTTAAGTTACCCAAAAGGTCGGATAAGTGACTAGAATCCTCCAAATTATAATAACTCTTGATGCTATTCAAACGTTCTGCACGACGCCCGTGGGCACTGCGGTCGACACTGTGGAAACTCTCAAACATAGAGGTCATTATAATACTCTTTTATACAAAGTCAAAAAGCAATCGCTCGACGAAGTCGAGGCTCCTCTTTAGAATAGAGACATGCGCTTCGACATTCTCACTCTTTTCCCTTCGCTGGTCCTCCCCTACTTTGAGGACTCCATTTTGAAGCGAGCGGTGGAAAAGAAAAAAATTCGCGTTTTCACGCACGACATTCGCGCCTACAGCAAAGATAAGCATAAAAAAGTGGATGACACTCCTTACGGTGGTGGTGCGGGCATGGTGATGACGTGTCAGCCCTTATTTGATACTATCCGTGCAGTAAAACGTAAAAACAAAGGACCTGTTATTTTTTTGAGCCCCGCGGGAAAGCGACTGACTCAAGAAAAAGTTGAAAAACTCGCCAAACTCAAAGGAATGATTTTAGTCTGCGGCCGTTATGAGGGGATCGATCAACGCGTGATTGACGAACTGGCGGACGAGGAAATTTCCATTGGTGATTATGTCCTGACGGGGGGAGAGCTGGGGGCGCTGGTGTTGGCAGATTGTGTGAGCCGCCTCATACCGGGTGTTTTGGGCGCAAGCGAGAGTCCGGAAGAAGAGTCCTTCAGCAAATCCTTGGAACGGAAAATCGAATACCCTCATTTCACGAAACCGGCGGAATATAAAGGCTTGAAAGTGCCAAACATTTTGCTTTCGGGAAATCATGCGGAAATTGCCGCTTGGCGTAAGAAACACCTTCGTAAGTAAACAGCTCAATATGAATAATTTCCACAACCTTTCCCTCCCTTCCCTCTTTAAGAAACTGCACAGTTCCGGTCATGGACTCAGTCAAAAAGAGGCGGGGCGGCGTTTAACAAAATACGGCCTCAATGAGATCAAGGAAATTGGCAAAATAAGGTGGTACCAAATTCTACTCAGGCAATTTGTAAACATCATGATGGGCATCCTGGCTGTGGCCATGGTGGTGAGTTTTTGGGTGGGTGAAACTTTGGATGCGGGCGCGATTTTGGTGATCATCATGATTAATGCGGTGATCGGATTCATCCAAGAATACAAAGCCGAAAAAGCGGTGGAGGCGCTTAAAAAGATGAGTGCGCCTTTTGGACTGGTGATTCGAGACGGGAAAAGGGTAAGAATACCCGCCCAAAATTTGGTTCCGGGGGATATTTTAGTTTTGGAAGAAGGCGAGCAAATTCCGGCGGATGGAAGACTTCTGGAACTGGCCCAGATGCAAACGATTGAAGCGAGTTTGACCGGAGAAAGTTTACCCGTCGAAAAAACCCTGGAAATCCCCAAGAAAAATGCCGGGCTGGGGGATCTGAAAAATTGCGTTTTCATGGGCACGGTGGTGAGCCTGGGGCATGGTTTGGCCATAGTGGTGAACACCGGCATGAACACGGAACTCGGACGTGTCGCTCACTTGGTACAAACGCAAACGGATGATCCTACTCCTCTCCAAAAACAACTCGGTCGACTCACTAAAACCTTGGCCTTACTTGTCCTTGGGATTGTGCTCGTACTTTTTCTTTTGGCTTGGGCGACAAAGCGCGATCTCATGGAAATGTTCCTCCTTTCCGTCAGTCTCGCCGTGAGCGTGATTCCGGAAGGTTTACCGGCCGTGATAACTCTCACGCTCGCTTTGGGCGTCCAAAGAATTGCCAAGAAAAACGCTATTATAAGGAAGCTCTCGGCAGCCGAGACCCTGGGAAACACAAGTGTTATTTGTACGGATAAAACGGGGACTCTCACGGAAAATGAAATGACGGTAAAGGCGCTGTATGTGAATGGAGAGATGTTCGGCGTGCCGGGCGTCGGTTATGAGCCGGAAGAAAAAATCCAAATTGCAAGTAAGGAAATGGAATTGTTGATCCTTGCGGGAGCACTGTGCAACAACGCCAGCCTCATTCCGGGGAAGAAAAATTGGACTGTTGCGGGAGATCCCACCGAAGGAGCTTTACTTACTTTGGCGCACAAGGCCGGAATAAATCCTGAAAAATGGGCGAAGAAAATGCCTCGGCATAAAGAATGGGTCTTCACCTCGGAACTCAAACGCATGTCGACTCAAAACGGAAATACCATTTTTATGAAAGGGGCGCCCGACTCCATTTTAAAAGTTTGTTCTCACGTTCAAATGAATGGTAAAAAAATCGTCCTTACTACGGCTCTCAAAAATAAAATCCTAAAAGAAAATGCGGCCTTCGCCCAGCAAGCCTACCGTGTATTGGGTTTTGCGTATTACGCGGAGCAAAGCGTAGCGCACTACAAAAAAGAAGAAAAAAATATGATTTTCCTAGGTCTGGCCGCTCTCATGGATCCTCCCCGTCCCGAAGTGAAAGCCGCTATTGCAACCTGTTATAAGGCGCACATCCGTGTGGTGATGATTACGGGAGACCATGCTCTTACGGCTATGGCGGTGGGACGGGAAATTGGTTTATATAAAAAAGGCGACTTGGTTTTAACCGGTGAAGATCTCGAAAAAATGACCTTTCGGAAACTCGCGCAAATGGTGGATAAAGTCAGTATTTACGCTCGAGTGAATCCTGAGCATAAAGTTAAAATTTTACAGGCTCTTCGCAGCAAGGGCGCCATTGTTTCCATGACGGGAGACGGAGTGAACGACGCGCCCGCGCTGAAAGGCGCGGACATCGGCGTGGCCATGGGAATCACCGGAACCGATGTTTCAAAAGAAGCCAGTGACATGATCTTAGTGGATGACAATTTTGCGACCATTGTAAGTACGGTGGAGGAAGGTCGGACTATTTATCGAAACATAAAAAAATTCATCCGATTCTTACTCTCCGCCAACTTTGATGAAGTGATAGTGGTGAGCGTGATTTTTCTTTTGGGTTATCCCTTACCCTTTGTCCCTTTGCAGATTTTATGGGTCAACCTGCTCACGGATGCTCTTCCCGCTATCGCTTTGGGCGTGGACACTCCGGAAAAAGATATCATGACTTTAAAACCGCGGAGCCACAAACAAAGCATCGTCAAAGAGTTGCTGCGCTACAGCATCTTGGCGGGCATTTTGGCTGCAGCGGTTTCCTTAATTTTATACTTCGCCGTCATCGATACCTACGGCATTGAAAAAACACGAACTCTCATTTTTTCCACCGTTGTGGTGTTTGAACTCTTTTTGGTGTTTTCAGTGCGCTACGAAGAAAAGAATTTCTTCACCAACTTTTTCTCAAACAAGCTTCTCCTTTTCAGCATTGTCCTCAGCTTAGGGCTTCAACTTTTTGCCGTCTACCATCCGCTCATGCAAAGCGTATTACACACAGTGCCGCTGCATTGGAGAGACTGGCTCAACATGGGAATTCTTTCTATGTTCGCTATCTTCATTCTTGAACTTTGGAAGTTCTTTAGAAAAAAACCTTTACACGTATAATGTACATTCAAGTTAAAGTTATTCCCCGCTCTGTACAAACCGAATTTGTGGAGCGTATGGACGACGACACTCTCAAGATCCGCCTCAAAGCCATTCCGGAGAAAGGTCGCGCCAATGAAGAGTTGATTCGCTTCCTATCCAAATCCCTAAGCATACAAAGAAGTGAAATCAGCATCATTAGTGGCCACACCGATACTCGAAAACTTCTTAAAGTTCCTGACACTACCAAACTTCCATGGTGAAAGCTAAAAAACATTTAGGTCAAAATTTCCTCCACGACAAAGACGTCCTGCATGCCATTGTGGAAGCGGGCGAAATTAAAGACACGGACACCATTATTGAAGTGGGCCCGGGTGAAGGATTTTTAACGAAAGAACTTATCAAACGAGCCGGAAAAGTAATCGCTATTGAGAAAGATCGAGACCTCCTCCCTTTCCTCAAACTTGACTTCCGGAAATTCAAAAACTTCGAACTCGTAGAAGGAGACGCCCTGCGCTTCACTCCTCCGCAAGGACCCTACAAAGTCATTGCCAATATTCCTTACTACATCACTTCTCCTCTTCTCAACCATTTTTTGAAGGAACAAATCACCCATGGTCAGCCACCCGAACTACTCGTGCTCATGGTTCAAAAAGAAGTCGCTGAGAAAATTGTGGCCAAAAACAAAAAACATTCACTCCTCTCTTTGGAAGTCCAACTTTTCGCTGATGTCGAACTGGTTCGCACGGTTCCGGCAGCCGCTTTTCACCCACGGCCTAGAGTAGATTCCGCAATCATAAAAATCCGCGCCCTTCCAAAACCACGCATCGAAGCCGACCTCAAAAAACTCTTTTGGCTCTTCCACATGAGCTTCGCCCAAAAACGCAAAAAACTCAGCAACAACCTCGCTGCCGCCCTTCATCAAGAACCCTCCCAAATGCGAGAAGCTCTTGAATCCATCAACATCGATCCTAAGATTCGAGCGGAAGATCTAAGCTGGGAAGAGTGGACTAAACTTTACAGGCAGTTGCTCACTTTGAAGCTTAAGAACTAAGTTCCTTCTTCATTTTTTCTGTCGCACTGCGTGCAGCGTCGGCAAAATTTTCGCCTGCTCCAACTCCGCCGTCTTTTGCAAAGGCAAAAATAATGCCACGAGCATTCACCACCAAGGCTCCCGAACCATCCTCATTGAAGCAAGGTCGCACATCTTCCGCACTGCCACCTTGGCTTCCATAGCCGGGCACCAAAAAAATGGAAGTCGGCATAATTTTACGGAGTTTTGCAGCTTGCGCTGGAAAGGTTGCACCCACCACCGCCCCCACAGAGCTGTAGCCACATTCCCCCAAGCTATCGCTGCCCCAAGATTCCACAAAGTGCCCCATAAGCTCCGAAATGCTCATTTTTTCATCGGCGATAACTCGATCCTGCACATCCCCGGATGAAGGATTGGAGGTCTTCACTAAAACAAATATCCCCTTCCCTTCCTCATCACACACTTTAATAAAAGGACTGATCCCATCCAGTCCCAAATAGGCATTCACCGTAAGGGCGTCCACTTCCTGAACCGCTTTATTCTCTCCAAAAAGCTCCACCTTTCCTAAAAATCCACGCGCATAAGCTTCAGCCGTAGAACCGATGTCATTGCGCTTTCCATCCGCAATCACCAAAAGGCCGGCCGCGCGCGCATAGCGACAAGTTTCTTCAAAAGCCCACATCCCCTCGTGTCCCAGCTCTTCGTAAAAGGCCAATTGAGGTTTAACCGCGGGAACTAAATCTTTCACGGCATCAATAATACCTTTATTAAATTCCACGTAGGCATTTGCCGCCGCTTTCAGAGTTGGCCCATGTTCCGCCTTCATCTTCGCCAACAAAAACCCGGGCAACTTCGGAAGTTGAGGATCCAGCCCAACACAAATCGCGCTGTTTTTTTTCTTTATCGCTGCCGTGAGGCGGTCTGCAAAGTGCATAAGAGTGTTTAATCTGCAGCTTTTATAGCATGACTACTCTTTGGATTCCAGTCAACTTACACCCCATATCGGGAACGATAGTTTTGAATTTCCTCCATTCTTGCATCATCGATAAGCATCTCTCCGTCCAATTCTCTATTGTGGAGCACCTCTAAAACCTCGTCCAAATTCACAATAGCGCGAACAGGAATGCCCAAAGAAGTTTCGATCTGTTCGATGGCATTTTCCCCATCGTTGGTCTTTTCCATTCGATTGAGCGCTATCAAAATGCCAGTGAGTTTCGGGTTGCCGTTATTTTTTAGGATTTCAATACTTTCACGAATGGCCGTTCCGGCCGTAATCACATCATCAATCAAAACCACTTTGCTCTCAGTCGTGAGCGACGCACCAACCATAACCTTTCCAACATCAGCCCCGTGGTCTTTAACTTCTTTTCGATTGAAGGCGTAAGAAACGTTTTTTTGAAAGTCGGAATAAAGTACGTTACACGTGGCCACCGCAAGCGGAATACCTTTATAAGCCGGCCCAAAAATGGTATCACATTCGAGCTTATTATCGAGAAGTGCCTGCGCATAAAAACGACCTAACAGATGCAAGGTTTCACCGGTGTTAAAACACCCCGCATTTAAAAAGTAAGGCGCAATGCGTCCGCTCTTAAGCGTAAACGTACCAAACTTGAGAGCCTCAGCACGGACAAGAAAGTGAATGAAGTCGATTTTGTATGATGCGAGAGCCATATCCGAGAGGTTAAAAATAAGAAACTAAAAATACTGTTTTTTACCCAACTTATCGCGATGGTAGTTTCCAAAATCACGCAGTTGAAGAACTTTATTGAGTGGCATCACCGGACCTTCCAAACAAGAAGGCACACCGAGTCCATCAACGCAGCAATTGCCACAAATTCCAAACCCACATTTCATGTAGCGCTCGACGGAAATTTGAGCCTCGATCCCCATGGCCTCGGCGAGTTTCATCGCTTTAAGCATCATCACTTCGGGGCCCACCGTGTAAATACAATTTATAGGCGACGAAGTCGAGAGTTTCTTCCCAACAATTTCTTCCAAAACTTCCGTGTTGAGACCCGCGTGTCCCGCACTGCCGTCGTTGGTCGCAACATGCAAATGCACATTTTTTAATTTTTCGATTCGATCGGTGAAGAGTAAAAGATCTTTGCGACGCGCCCCCACAATGAACTCCACCGTGCAGCCTTTTGCGATAGCCTCATGTGCAAAAAAATACAGCGGCGCAGCCCCATAGCCACCGGCCAAAAAAGCCAGATGTTCGCCTTCTTTACAAGTAAAATGCGTACCGAAAGGGCCGCGTACACCCACGCGGTCTCCCACTTTTAGCTCGTGCATTCGGTTTGAAAAAGGACCCACAGCCGCAATGGCCAAATGAAGCTCCACGCCATTGTCCATAGCCACCGAAAAAGGTTTTTCATCCAAGCCCGGAATCCAAACATTCACAAACTGCCCGGGCCGCGCGCCAACCGTGCAATCCAAAATAAAAGTTTTCACCTGCTCCGTCTCAACAAGAATCTCTTTAATGCGGACCGCGCGCGGCAATGTGTTAACGATTTTCATGAGCTTTTCCAATTAGTGAACGAAGTTCTTTAACTCCATTTCCATCACACCACTCATTCATTTCCTTCGTCATTTTTTCAAAAACTTCGGGGCCATGGAGCCATACCGCCGAGCCCACGCCAACCAAGCCGGCCCCGGCCATCATCATTTCTATGGCATCTCGTCCGGTCGTCACTCCTCCTGTTCCGATAATCGGACATTTATGCGCCTTATAAATATCATAGACATACTTTACGGCCAGCGGCTTAATCGCCGGTCCCGTGAGACCGCCCACTTTATTCGCTAAAATAGGCCGCGCAAAATCAATATCAATCGCCATGCCCGGACCCACAGAGTTGATGGCGGTAATCCCATCAGCCCCCGCCTCAAGCACGCTAGTCGCAATCGCTACAATATTTTCCACATTCGGTGAAAGCTTCACAACCACGGGAATTTTCCCGGCTCCGGCTTCGCTCAACCGCGCCTTCACCAATCGCGTCACTTCCGCCGATTTTGAAATCGAGCAAGCCATGGGTTTTCCCAGCTCGTCCTCCACATTCGGACAAGAAATATTCACTTCCACCATGTCGGGATGCATGCTCGCCACCTCTGTGGCAATTTGCGCGTAATCATCCATCACGCCTCCCACAATATTGGCAATAAAAGGCGCGTCGCACACTTCACGAAATCGTGCGATTTCTTCCCTCGCTTTCTCCGGTCCCGCGTCGGGAATCCCCACCGCATTGAGCATCCAATGTTCACTCGTAATGATCACCGGATTTGGATGTCCGGTGTGCTCATAAGGCCACAAGGATTTACTTGTCACCCCTCCCGCCCCACAGCGCACCACATTGACCATGCTATCGGCTGTTACACCTAAAATGCCCGAGGCCAGAACGAGTGGGTTCTTGAATCGGATTCCGCAGAATTCTACCGAAAGGTCTACCATGTCTGTATAGAAGCATAATACGGCTTTTCTTACAAGAAAATTGCTTGTATGCTCGCGCTATGAAAAAAATAAGCCTCCTTCCCCTCGCACTTTTCCTCACCTCCTGTGGCCCTCAAATCTACGAGATCCCCACGGAAGCCTATGTACCCACGCTCACCACTTCGGAACTGGAAGAATCCCTTGCCCTGGGCGCTCAGTTCCTGCTCGCTCATCAAACCGAGGCGGGAAACTTTGATTACGAATACAATTTCGCCACGCAAAGCTACACCGAAGACGACAACGCTGTTCGACAAGCAGGAGCGCTCTGGGGACTCACTCTCATAAACCTCCACTCCCCCAACCCTGACCTGGAAAATGCCATTGAGAAAGGCTTAACTTACTTCAAAATCAACTCTGTTTGGCTAGATTCGCCAAACAACCTTCCTGATAAACGCTGCGTCGCCTACCCCGATGGAGAAGCGGGCAAAACAGGAACCCAGGCTCTGGTCACTCTCAGCCTCATAGATTACCTCCGCGTGAACCCTGAGAGCCCCGTTAAAGAAGACCTCGATCCCTACCTGAATTGTCTCCTCGCGCTTCGCCAAGAAGGAGGTCAATTTTATGGAAACTATGAAGAAACCGACCCCGAAGACCTTGGTGAAGGCTACGGAAAAGCTTCCGCCTACTACGATGGAGAGGCACTGCTGGCGCTGATTAAAGCCGCCAAATATGCCGGTTACGAAGAACTCGGGGAACTCGCCGCCGAGTCAGCCGAGCAAATGGTTAAGGTGAATGTAGAGGCCGCCCTTGCTGAGGACCCCGATTCCGATACCACCAAAGGCTTTTACCAATGGGGTTCTATGGCTTTATACGAACTCTACACCAGCGAATGGTCCAGCGATGATCAAGCAGATTGGACTCTAGCCATGGCTACTTGGATGATGGACACACATGAAATCCTCACACGAACAAAGAATACCGGTTACGCCTTCGAAGGCCTCGCCTCTGCCTATGAAGTGGCCCGCCTCACGGGAGACGAAGTCCTCCAAAACAAACTCCTGATGACCATAGACACGGGACTCTCAAAACTAAGAAGCTGGCAAATCACGGACTCTGCCGACCCCTACGCCCAAGGAGGCATACGCAACGAAGCGGAAGGGGAAACCCTCCGCATCGACGTGGCCCAGCATCAGATGCACGCCACGATTCTTGCACTAAAGTTTATATATTAGTCAACGATGCCAAACAAAAAGTCCACGAAACTGCCACGAGTCATTGTATCTTCGCTATCGTAGCCTTCTTCTTCCAAAGTGGCACCCGTATCTTTACCTGTAATAACGTCTAGAGTGTTCACTATTTCTCCCACCGTCATTCCTTCATGGGGTCGGAAGTAAGCGGCATCCACAATTTCTCCTTCCTCATTTTTCACACTGTCCACATCGATTTCCATTAAGTCTTCTTCAGCGGCAACTTCCATGTAGTAAGCCAGCACTTCTGTTTCGGGGTCCACATCAACAAAAGAGCTTTCTTCCACAGCGGGAGTTTCGTCGTAAGACTCACTCACGTAGCCAAAAAGTCGAGTGAATACCTTCGAAGCTTCATCACGACGAATCATGTCTTCCGGATCAAAAGTATAGGAATCTTTTCCGTGAATCACATCAGCTGCCCAGAAGGAACAAAGCGAGTCGAAGAAAGCCATGTCGTCAGAAACATCGGTGAACGCCATTGCACTGCAGTCGGCTTCCTCTCCTTCGGTCAAAATGACCTCTTGATCTTCTTCCACTGCAGCATCATCTGCAGTTTGAGTTTCCTCTTCCCCTTCTTCAGAGGCGGGCACCACTTCTTGTTCCTCTTCTACTGCGGTCTCTTCTTCGGTGGTCTCTTCTTCCGTAGTCGTTTCTACCACAGTCTCTTCTTCAGTTTCAGTTGTATTCGTTGATGTGGATGTAGACGAAGTAGATTGTTGACTCCCACTCGAACTGCCAACCATGGAAATCCTTGCCGTATCACAAGCCAAAGCTTCCCCGTTCACTACGCAAACCGTTACGGTGAAAGTTTCCGGTGCGGAGTAGAGATGAGAGCCTTGTATGTAAACACGGTCGGATCCTGCCGTCAAAGTGGCAAAGTCAGAAGTCCCATCACCCCAAGAAATGGTACCGGTGCTCACGCTTTCATAACCCGAACCCAATATATAAGCACGAGTGGTGAATCCCACTGTATTCCTAAATCCAAATCCTTCATCGGGTCCCGCTTCTACTATAAAAGTACGCTCGTCAACGAGAGGATTGGTCCCCGCACCCACTTCAGCTCCATCGTTTGTTCCATCGTTATCGGAATCGGAATCATTAGGGTTCGTTCCGTAAAGGGCATTCTCTGTGTCACTTAAACCGTCGTCATCCGAATCCGAGTCATTCGGATCGGTGAGTGGAGAAACAATAATTTCGGCATAGTCGCTGCGACCATCCGCATCGGTGTCAATGCTCGTGGGGTTGGTGAAATACATATAGAGCTCGGCTACCGTGCTAAGCCCGTCCCCATCATAATCATCTTCCCCATCAAGAACTGAATTTCCATCTTCGTCCGGATTGGCGGGATCAAAACCGTAAGTGGCCTCATCTTCATCATAGATTCCGTCTCCATCGCTATCGAGGTGCGAAGCAAATACGGCCTGCGTGGCTAAAATATTCAAAAAAACAATCAGCGCTAAAGCGGTAAATTTTCTAAACATAACAATAAGGTTAAAGGAGAATAAAGGGGGTAATTGTAGTCCGGTCAAAATAATTGTCAACTCAAGTCGAGAAAATAGTGTTGTCACGCTTAGACAACAGCTTCCACCGGCCAACCCTTCAGTGTGCGTCCTTCGTAAGGAGACCAGCCACATTTTGAACGAATCATACTGGCATCAATTGTTCGAACTAAATTCATATCCACCAAAACAGACCCCCTGCTTTTCAGCTTAAAAATACGGGCGGGTCCTTCACTGGTTAAAACCACGAGTTGCTCCAAAGTCAGCTTGCCTTCATTCACGGCATTCAGCATAAGCGGCAAAAGAAATTCAACTCCTGGAACTCCCGCGGGTGGATTCGGGCCTTGTTTTTCCTCTCGCGTGTGAGGCGCGTGGTCTGTAGCGAGGCAGTCCACCGTGCCGTCCCGCAGCCCCTCCCATAAAGCGGCGACATCTTCCTTCGAACGCAAAGGTGGATAAACCTTCAAAAAACCATCTTTCATCTCCTCCTCAGTGAAAAAAAGATGATGGGGAGTAACTTCACAGGAAATACGTTGATGCTGATCCATTTTTTTATAGCGTCGAATCAACTCCAACTCACCCTTGCAACTGAGGTGCGCGATGTGAAGGCGGTTGCCAATTTTCTCGCGAAGCTTCAAAGCGCTCTCCGTCGCAACGGAAGCACACTCGCAATCACGCTTTCCCGCCCTTATCATTTCTTCGTTCTCGGCATGCACCACCACCGGCAGGTCTTTTTCTTTGGCGATGGTGAAAATTTCCTCCAGCGCCGCCGGGTCCGAAACCAAGAGGCCGCCCGTTGAAGATCCCATGTAGACTTTGATGCCCACAATTCCTTCCGCCTGGCGAATTTCATCGGCATTAGCAAGCTTGCCATCCTCGCCCGTCGTCGCTCCAAAAAAAAGTCCAAAAGCCACTTTGCTCGCCGCCTGCGCACGGACCCTTTTCTCTTCCAGTGCAGCCACCGTCGTGGTGGGTGGATTCGTGTTGGGCATATCCAGCACCAGGGTCACTCCACCCGCTAAGGCCGCCGCACTTCCACTGGCCCAATCTTCTTTTTCCCGAAAGCCGGGGTCGCGAAAATGCACGTGAGGATCAATGAGCCCGGGAATAAGGAACCTCCCCTGTCCAACGTTCTTTATTTCAAATGTCATCGCAGGCATTATCGGTACAAGCCGACCATTTGGTCAATCCAAAAAGATTCGGGAGCTATCCTAGCTTACACCAATCCGCTCAAAAACTTATCCGCGCTCATGACTCGAATATTTTTTTTCCAGTAATCAATACCGGAATCCCTTACAAGCTGATAGGTAAACGGAATCTTTAGTTTGTTTGCAAAATACGCTAAGGGCTTGGAAATTTCCTCTTTTGCGGTTTTTACCTCAATAGCCAGCCACGGTTTTCTGTTGATGGTGACAAGAAAATCTACTTCCCTGCCTTCGATATCACGTAAAAAAAATAATTCAGCTTTATAACCTTGTGCGTCATACAAAAAATGGTTCATCTTTAAAAGATGGGCGGCCACCATGTTTTCCAAACGCGGCCCTTCATCTGCCACTTGCGACCAATCCCAAAGATACATTTTAGGTTCTTTGCGTAAAGACTTTATGGCAGTGGATGCATATGGATAAATTCTAAAGTGATAATAAAAACGCTCCAGAACATCCATCCACATTTTAACAGTTTTGTGTGCTACTTCTAAATCACCGCGCAAGGCATTTATTGAGAGGAGTGACCCGACTTTAGAAGGTAGAATTTCCACCAAAATTTGTAAAGCCGACAAATCGCGTACCTGCGTAGTGTCCCGAATATCCTCCTTAATTAAGCGGTCCACACGCTCGTTTGTAAAACGGCGAAGCGTTTGTTGATCTTTTTTTAAAAACGGTTCTGGAAAGCCCCCAAAGACAAGCAGGTCAGTAAACACCTTTGACACCAAACGATTTGGTTCTGGAAATACAATCTCCTTTGAAACAAGTATCTTCGGTTGCGTCCCCAAAACTTCCGCGGAGGAAAACGGATGTAGCCGATAGTAGTGATATCTCCCCATCAAGGAATCCCCACCCTTTCGATAGAGATCAAGTCGAGCACTTCCGGTTACCAGGATGTGGAATCTACCTTTATGAGTATCAAATTCCCCTTTAATGTAGTTTTTCCATTTTTTATATTTGTGAAGTTCGTCAAAAACAACTAACCGGGCGCTTGTCGGGAAACCACCTTCCAAAATAGTCTTTCTATCTTGCCGATTATCCCAATTGAGGTAAGCGTAGGCCTTGTAATCGCTTTTGCCCAAAAAATGCGCCAACGTCGTCTTGCCAACTTGCCGTGGTCCACCCAAGAAAACCATCTTTTCTTTCAAATCTGCTCGTATTGTAGCGTGGAGGTATCGATCTTTTATCATACTTACACATTATACCCCAGTAGAAAACCTTTGCAAGATTTTTAGACTATAGGTTAATAATCCGGTAGATTCTACAACCCCAAGAGCTCCGCCAAAATCGCCATCCGCACGGCCACGCCATTCGCCACTTGCTCGAAATACTTTGCGCGGGGATCGCTGTCCACCGCGGGATCGATGTGATTGAGACGCGGCAAAGGATCAATCACAATCATTTCTTTTTTCGCTTTCGCCATGAGAGCCGGCGTAAGCACATACACTCCGTTGTACTTGGCGTACTCCGCTTCGCTCGCAAACCGTTCCTCCTGAATGCGCGTGTCGGAAAGTACGTCCATCTCACCCATCACAGCTTCCAGATTCTCCGTTTCCAGAATCTCAAACTTCACCTTCAATCTTTCCACAATCTCAGCAGGCATCCTGAGCCCCTCCGGCGAAACTAAAACAAACTTGATCCCCTCAAAATGCAGCAAGTACTCGCACTGAGAATGCACCACTCGGCTGTTTTTGAGATCACCAACCATCGCAATTACAAAACCGTCGAGGCATCCCAGGCACTTTTGAATCGTAAAAATGTCGAGCAGGCCTTGAGTGGGATGATCCCCCGCTCCGTCTCCTCCATTCACCACCGGCACCGAGCTGCCCTTCGCAAGTTCAGCCACCGCCCCTTTTTCAGGATGGCGCATGGCAATCACGTCCGCAAAAGTCGACACCATTTTCCCCGTGTCATAAAGCGTTTCCCCTTTTTTCGCAGAAGAAGTACTACCCATGTCCGCATTCGAAATCACACCCCCGCCCAACCGAAGCATGGCCGTTTCAAAAGAGAACCGCGTACGCGTGGAAGGCTCGTAAAACAAAGTTGCGAGGATTTTCCCTTCGGCAAGATTTAGTTTGCTGCGCGACTTCACAATCGGCAAAAACTCTTCCGCCCTGAACAAAAGTTCCAAGAGCTTCTCGCGACTCAAGTCTTTGGAAGAAAGAAAATGCTTCATATCAGTGGCATTTTACGCCCTTTCTCTTTTTTTACCAGTGGCTGGTGTGAGGAGCTTTGTGAAGCCCATAAGGAGCCCCGTAAAAAGAACCACTGGCCGGAAGTCGAGTCCTTTCCCTACTTGAGCTCGCTTAGGTCGCTTAGGCTCCAGGGCATTTCTCACACGATCTGCAATATCTAAAACCGTACTCCCAAGAACCCTTTGCTTCTCAGTTTTGAGTTGACCTAAAACTCGAGCTGCAAACCAAGGACCTCTGCATAAGCCGCGCTACCTGACATTCTATCTTCTAGACCCCCCATAATATTTGTGAAGAAACGATTCTAACACTTGGATTATACTTGTTTTCATTCGCCTGTCAAGCCATTCCTGTCCAAGCAAAAGTCATCTACCTTCCCTCCTAATACCTCCATGCTAAACTACCAAAGATCAAAAGCTTACCTGCACTATGGACAAACTCACGCTCACTCTCAAAGACGGCACCCAAATCACGGGCAAGGCCTTCGGGGCTTTCAAAGAAAGCGAAGGGGAAGTGGTGTTTACCACAGGAATGGTGGGCTATCCGGAAAGCCTCACGGACCCCTCTTTTAAAGATCAGATTTTGGTTCTGACCTTTCCACTCATCGGCAACTATGGCGTGCCTGCGGAAGAACTCGACGAAGGAAAAATCAGCAAGTTTTTTGAAAGTAGCCGCATCCATTTAAAGGGCCTCATCGTCACGGACTACAGCGAAGTTTACTCCCATTGGAATGCCGCAAAGAGCCTTTCGGATTGGATGCGCGAATACGATGTTCCGGGGATTACCGGCGTAGACACCCGCGCCCTCACCCAGCACCTCCGTGAAAAAGGGTCCATGCCGGGGAAGATTCACGCCGCAGACACTACGCCAAGCGAGGACTTTTATGATCCGAACACGGAAAATCTGGTCGCGAAAGTGAGCCCCACTGAAATTCGCAGCTACGGTGAAGGTCGTAAACACATCGCGATCATCGACACCGGAGTAAAAAATAACACTCTCCGAAGTTTTTTGAATCGAGGGATTAAACTCACACGCTTTCCATGGAACGCAGACCCTTTTACTTATGAGGAAAAAACCGGCATAAAGTTCGATGGAGTATTCTTCTCAAACGGTCCGGGCGACCCCGCCATGATGGAGGAAACGGTCACAATTATGAAGGAGTGCTTTGCCCGCAAAATCCCAACTTTTGGAATTTGTTTGGGCACCCAAATTATGGGCATCGCCGCCGGAGCAAAGACCTACAAACTCAAATACGGCCATCGGGGACAAAATCAACCCTGCATTCATTTGCCAACGGGACGCTGCTACATCACTTCTCAAAATCATGGCTTTGCCGTAAGCCCAAAAAACCTCCCTAAGGACTGGGAAGTGCTTTTCGAAAACGCCAACGATGGCTGCGTTGAGGGCCTCCGTCACAAAACACTTCCTTTTTTCTCGGTTCAATTCCATCCCGAAGCCAGCCCCGGTCCCACCGACACCGGTTTTCTTTTCGACGAATTTGTAAGTTTGTTGTAAATAATATAGAGTAACTTCGTCACGCCACTCACCGAAGGTGAGCATTTAAAAAAAGTTCTGTGAAAAAATTCTTCTTCGTTTTTCTCCTTCTTGTCGTGAGCAGCACAATTCCCATTTTGCTGGTCATGGCGGAAACCACCCCGCCCCCGCAAGTGGACGAACCCACCTCTCCGACTGATTCTAACAAGGGAGTCATCACCGGTACCGCGGACCCGAATGCAAAAATTATTGTGACCGGCGGTCTTTATGAAATTCCCCCCATCGACGCCGATGAGAATGGAGACTTCTCCATCACCGTTGCACTAATTCAAGAAACCACCAATACCTATTTTATCCAAGCCCAAAACGAAGATGCCACGCCCAGCGACCCTGTGGAAATCAGCATTGTCGAAGGCGTGGAAGCCACCGCTGAGTACGAAGCGGAAACCGGCGAAGACCGCAGCTCCCCCGACGCTCCCGAGCTCAACGAAACCGAGGCCGAGACCGAAAATAGCACTTATACCATTGTGGGAACCGGCGAAGCTCTGGCGGAGGTTCTTGTAAACAATGAGGAGTCCGGCGAAACGGTAGACTCCAATGGAAATTTCTCTGTGGAAGTGGGTCTCTCGGGTGGAGGCGACGAAGACGCTTTCAGCATAGGCTTGAAAGACGAAGCCGGAAATATCAGCTCCAATACAAAGATTTATATTACCAGCCAGAGCGGTAGCGAAGCGGACGCTCTTCCTACTGACGAAGAAAGCGATAATGATGATGACGACGATAATGATGATGATGAAAAAGACGACCTCACCGACATCGATGGCCACTGGGCGGAAAACTATATCCTGGAACTTTATAACGACGATGTGATTGGCGGTTATGGCGACGGCCGTTTTGGACCTGATGACTCCATCACACGCGCCCAAATTGTCAAAATCGCCCTGCTCGCTTTTGACCTTCCCACTTCCGATGGTGAGGAAGATTTTACAGATGTAAAAAGTGCGGATTGGTTTGCTGATTACGTGGCCAGCGCAGCCGGCGACTTAGGCATTGTGAAAGGCTACGAGGATGACACTTTCAAGCCCAACAACAATGTGACTCGCGCCGAGGCGCTGAAAATCATTTTAGTGGCGGCCGGTGTGGATGACTTCGATTCCGTTACTCCAAACTTCAGCGACGTAGATACCGTGAACGACTGGTTTGCCAAATACAGCGCCTACGCCAAGTCCAGCGGACTGGTGGGCGGCTACAGCGACGGGTCTTTCAAAGGAAACCAAACCATCACTCGCGCAGAGGTCTGCAAAATTGTGATTGAGCTTATCGACTCTCTTTCGTAAACGGAGTAAGCTGCCTGCATGTTCGTTTGTCTTGACCTTGAAACAACCGGCCTCAGTGCAAAAGATGACCATGTGATTGAAGTCGCGATTGTGCGCTTTGACCATGAGAAGATTCTGGAGGAATGGTCGAGTTTAGTAAACCCCGGCGTGCCCATCCCCGCTTTTTCCGCTCACCTCACCGGAATCACGAATGAAATGGTGAAAGACGCGCCTAAGCTTGCCGACCTTAAAGAAAGCATCCTGGAAAAACTCGCCGCATTCCCAATCATGGGCCACTTTATTTTTTTTGATTGCAATTTTCTCAATGAAAAAGCCTTCGATTTGAAGAATGTGCAACTCGACACCTGCCAGCTCGCACAAGCTTTCCTCCACAAAGAAGCCAGCTACAGCTTGGAGGTTCTCACTCGAAAACTCGGCATTGCCCAGCCCGGCGCCCACCGTGCGCTGAACGACGTAAAAGCCAACATTGAACTTTTTTGGCGATTTTGTGAACATATAAAATCTCTCTCTAAAGAGGAAAAAGACGCCATTCGTCCTCTGCTCGAAAAAAGCGACTGGCCCTGGGCCTCTTTCCTCCTACCTCTTCTTAATGAAAAGGGTAAAAGTTTGATAAAAGAAGAGGCTCCAAAACCAAGTACAGCGAAAGCCGAGCACCATGCCAATCTGAAAGATCTTGTGAGTGGCCTCAAAACCCCTTTCCTTCTGGAAGAACGCAGCCATACCGCTCAAGATCTTTTTGATTATGCCCTTGGTCAGAGCGAAAAAGCCCTCTTGGTTTTACCAGATCCCGAGTCTCTCTCACCACATAAAGATTTAGGCGTGCTGAAACATCCCAATCAATATTTGGATGAGCAACGCTTCAGCGCTTTCATCGAAAAAGAACGATTGAATTCCGTTGAAACGCTGCTTGCGGTGAAGCTACAACTTTGGCTCCTAGAAACGAAAACCGGTGAGAAATCGGAGATCCGCCTTCAAAAGGAAGAGAAAGAAATGTGGTATGACATTTGTTGTTACTCGACCGTAAGGGAGAGCTTAAAAATAGAAAGTCCCTCTTTTTACCACCTCGCCGAACTCAGCGCCCAAAAGAAAAAAGTCATGGCCGTGAGCAACATCACTTTTCTTAAAGACCGAAGTCGCAAAGATCCACTCCTCTCCTTACCGCCCCACACCATTGTGGGCGGCGTGGAGCAGTTCGTGAAAAACATGGAGGAAGCTTGGCACATCCGTCTGAGCGAAAGTCGTTTCTTACAAGATCTATATCGGCTTCAAAAAGAAAATCCAACCCTGGACCCCATCATCGACCAACTGGCCGCAAAAGTTTCCATTTTATTTGGCTTTCTGGGGATGTTTATTAAAAAAGAGGGCGAGTCCAACGACCCTCATCACACGCTAACGGTAGAGGCTCATCATTTGAATGCCCCGGAATGGAGCAAAGTGAAGGGCTCGGCAGAATCCATTGAAGCGGCCGCCGCGGCACTTGGCGAAAACTGCAAAAACACCCCCACCCTCCAAGAATTAAGCCGCTACCTCAACTACCTCACCAAAATGTTACGCATGGGCAGCCCCATTTTGTGGCTCACTCTAAGCAAGGAAGAGCAGCCCATTGTACATGCTTTTCCGGACAATCCTTCGCAACTTTTTTCGGAGAGAGTGTGGAAGGACCTCCAAAATCTTCACTTGTTTTGCCACCATGGCGACCTTGGTGACGATTTTAAATTCCTCAAAAAAGAACTGGGGCTCCCGGGCGATCTGGTGGCTGTTTCAAAGAAAGAAATTGTTCCCCTTCCCCTCTACTATCCCAAGAACCCAATCAGAAGTCCGAAGGATGTTCAAAATCTGGAAGAAGTCGTGCATGAGCTTAAAGAATGGTTGCCGGGTGCCGAGGGCAACGTACTTCTGCTGGTAAACTCCATGGCTGTGGGCGAACAATTTTTCTACAAATTCGCGAAGCCCATTAAAGCTTTGGGACTCACTCTCTTTGTGCAAAACCTCAGTGGCGGCATGGGGAAAATCACAAAAATGGCCGAGAAAACCGACGGCAAAAATTTCTTCGTCGGCAATGAAACCCTCATGGGGCTTTTGCTTGAGGAAGGCATTTCACTCAAACTTCTCGCCTTGCACCGTCTTCCTTTTGCCAGCCCCGCCGACCCAATACAGCACGGACGCAGTGCTCACTACAAAGACCCCTACAAAGATTTCACCCTTCCCCAAGCCAGCCTCCGCTACCAAAACATCCTAAGCACTTTTCTGGGAAACCACTGGGAAGAAAAGAAAATCTTGATTTTAGACCCTCGTGTAAAAGAATATGAAGGATACTTTAATTAAAATTCGGAATCAAACGCTTCATTTTTTCTATGTCCATTTTTATAAACGCCTCTTTTTCTGTTTTGATCCCGAAAAAGTTCATAACACTTGCGTCCGATTGGGACTTATTCTGGGCTTAAGTCCCTTGACTCGGTCCCTTTCAGCACTTTTATTCAACTACTCCAATCCCATGCTTGAACAAAAAATTCATGGAATCACTTTTAAAAATCCCGTCGGACTTTCTGCGGGCTTTGATAAAGATGGGTACCTCACCGATATTCTTCCAACAATCGGTTTTGGATTTGAAGAGATTGGTTCAATTACGGCCAAGCCCTGTGAAGGAAATCCGGGAACCAGATTATGGCGTCATCCTGACAGAAAAAGTATCCGCGTATACATCGGTCTTAAAAGTGAAGGCGCGAAAAAAGTAGCGGCCAGACTTCAAAAAAAACATTTTCGTTTTCCTGTTGGGATTTCGATCGCGAAAACCAATTCACCTCAAACCTGTAATACAGAGATAGGCGTAGCGGATTATTTGGAAACATTTAAAGCTTTTTTGGAAATCGGCGACTACTTTACTGTCAACATCAGTTGCCCAAATGCCTTTGGGGGAGAGCCTTTTACTGATCCGAAAAAACTCGATGCGCTACTTACGGAGCTCGATAAAATTTACACAAAAAAACCTATATTCCTAAAACTTCCTCCCGATCTTTCTGAAAAACAAATCGACTCCATTCTTACAGTCACAAGGCAACATCGAGTACATGGTTTTATAGCCAGCAACCTAACAAAACAACATTCTTATGGGAAGGGCGGCATGAGTGGAAAATTTGTCGAAAAAAAAGCAAACGTTCTCATTGCGCAACTTTATAAAAAAACCAAAGGGGAAATGACCATTGTTGGAAGTGGCGGTGTGTTTTCCGCAGAAGACGCTTACGAAAAAATTCGCCTGGGTGCCAGCCTTATTCAACTCATCACAGGCATGATTTATGAAGGCCCGCAAGTAGTCAGCGAAATAAATCTGGGTCTGGTACAACTTCTGAAAGCAGATGGTTACACCTCAATTTCCGAGGCGGTAGGACAAAAGGCTTGACATATGCCAGCAGAATGGCAGAATAACTACTTCGAGTGAAGTTATGAATACTTTGCATATCACCGGTTTTGAAGATTGGGCCGTCCTGACGAGTACCGGACCCATTCCTAACCCTTCTCGACTGCTGGTGGATAGGATAAGGGGTGATGGAAATCTACAGCGTGAGCTGGCCAAATGCGCCGGTGTGGGAGATGTGCAAACTGCTCTTTTACCTGTTCCGAATGGACATGATCTGCTTGTCATTCAACACATCACTAAAAGTGCGCTCTCTCAACTGTACGCAAAAGTGAATCCTGAAGATGTGATGCTTAGCCTGGGACAGGGTAGCCTGATGCAAAGAGGGCCGGTGTTGGAAGGTTTCTTTACGAATACGCTACAAAACCAAGGCATTGATTCCATTGCGTTTGATACTCAGCAACCGAAAGATACCGTAATAAAAGCGCGCGGTGACTTAGAGGCACTCACTTCACAGATGCGAGAGTCGTATCCGGAAATATCTTACGGTACAAATGCGGGAAGGTATGTTTGCAACATGGTGGGCTACTTAAATGATCAGTGTCTTGGAGCGCATTCCCTTTTTGTCCATCTCCCCGGTCTTCCGAATGATGCGACTTTGGTTGAAAATTTTTGGAAAGTAAACAGAACAATACTCCGCGGCTCCGGGCTCACAAGTCCAAAAAACTTAGCCCATCCATCTGTAGAAGAGAATGTAGCTTTTGTCCGAACTCTGCTCACCATCTGGAAATCTTTTCGATAAATGAAGTCTATTTCTTAGTCTTCACTTGTTTCTCCACGGCAAGCTTCTCTCCCTTCAAGGATAAAACCCGGAAGTCGCTAAGATCGCCTTTTTCAAGTTCGCTGGTCAAGAAGCGTAAATATTCCTCCACTGTTTGGTAGCTTACTTCCGACTGCTCTTCACAATAGAGGCAGAGCATGAGTGCTTCGTTCTTCTTATGATCGAAGTAGAAAAACCCGTTGCGTGCCAAGTACGTAGCGCCGCCGGCCTCGCCCTCCACTTTCACAGTGGAAAACTGAATGGTTGCCATGTAACTCGCATGATGCGCGAGCACCTGAACCTGCCCATCCTCGGCATGAAAACTCACAGAGTTTATACTGCCGCTGTAGACGTCTTTATCGGGAGTGCGAATGGTGAGTTGAAATGTGCTCATAGTTATTTTTTAGCACCCTCATGCTTCTCAAGCACCGCCTCAATCGAAGGTGCCATGTAAAAGTGTTGTTCGTCGATGTGATCGTATTTTCCTTCCAAAATTTCTTTGAACGCACGCACGGTGTCTTCCACTTTGTAGTACTGCCCCGCCATGCTGGTGAACTGCTCGGCAACATAGAAGTTTTGAGAAAGGAATTTTTGCACTTTTCGAGCGCGATACACCGTTCTTTTATCGTCTTCGGAAAGTTCGTCCATACCGAGAATGGCAATCACATCTTGAAGTTCCTTGTAGCGTTGCAGCATTTGTCGCACTTGCGTGGCCACCCAGTAATGCTCCTCACCCACAATGTCCGCCTTGAGAGCGGTAGACGTGGAATCGAGAGGATCCACAGCGGGGAAAAGCCCCATGGAGGCTTGCTTACGAGAAAGTACAATGGTCGCATCCAAGTGAGCGAAAGTCGTCGCGGGCGCAGGGTCCGTCAAATCGTCGGCCGGCACGTACACGGCTTGCACGGAAGTAATAGAACCTTTTTTTGTAGAGGTAATACGTTCTTGAAGTGTAGCCATGTCCGTTGCGAGCGTGGGCTGGTAACCCACGGCGGAAGGCAGACGTCCAAGCAGTGCAGACACCTCGGCTCCGGCCTGAGTGAAGCGGAAAATATTGTCCACAAACATCAGAATATCGAGTCCGTCGTCACGGAACTTTTCAGCAATGGTTAGCCCTGTAAGAGCCACACGCATACGCGCTCCGGGTGGTTCGTTCATTTGTCCGAACACCATTGCCAATTTATCGATAACTCCGCTCTCTTTCATCTCCGCGATGAGGTCATTTCCTTCACGGCTGCGTTCTCCCACTCCGGCAAAAACGGAATATCCTCCGTGAGCCATGGCCACATTGTGAATGAGCTCTTGCATGATCACGGTCTTCCCCACTCCGGCTCCCCCGAAGAGCGCCACCTTTCCTCCCTTAATGAAAGGGCACAAAAGATCCACTACTTTGATTCCCGTTTCAAAAATTTCCACCGTTGGATTTTGATCCACGAAGCTTGGAGGCTCAGCATGAATGCCGCGGTATTCGGTTCCTTTGGGGAGTTCAGCTCCCCCATCGATCAAATCCCCAGTTACATTAAGCACACGCCCCAGCACGGCTTTCCCTACCGGGGTTTGGATTTCTTTTTGCGTATCCAGCACTTCCAAACCTACGGAAAGTCCATCCGTGGTGGTCATGGCAACCGTTCGAACCACCCCGTTTCCAAGATGGGCGAGCACTTCGAGCACCACGCGGCCGTTGGGACCTTCGGTATAAAGTGCGGAATATTGCGCGGGCACGTGATCGGCGAAATAAGCATCCACCACCACTCCAATGATGCGGACGATTTTTCCTTTGGGCATTTCAGATTTTTCTGACATATTCGATTGGGATTAAGAGGAAATAGCGGCACTCGCGCCCACCAACTCCGCAATTTCTTGCGTGATGGCTTGCTGACGAGCTTTGTTGTATTGAAGAGAAAGTTCATTCGTAATTTTGTCGGCGGCATCGGTGGCACTTTGCATGGCCATCATTCGGCTGGAATACTCGCTGGCCTTAAGTTCCAAGAAGGAGGCAAGAAAAAGAGAAGTCACCACTTGCTCATGAAGACGACTGACCACTAATTCTTTGTTGGGTTCATAAATCATTAAACCCTCGCCGGCTCCCTTTTTATAAGCTGCACTTCGTGCAGTGTGATGTTTATTTTCTTCCGTGCCGATGTTACTTGCAATCATCTCACGACTAAAAGGCAAGAACGTTTTGAGTACGGGGTAGAATGTGAAGGAATTTTTGTAGTGCGGTGCCACAAGAATAATTTCCTTGGCCGCGCTGCTGCGCCAGAAATCCAAAATTTCATCCACGAGTTTAATCGCTTCAACAGTGTTCATTTTTTCGGGCACTCCAATGAAATGTTTGTCCACGTGTATGTCGTTGTTTCGCGCAAAGTCATAACCTTTCTTACCGAGCGTAATCAGCATCCGTTGGCTTTCACTCAGTGCATTCCATCGTTCGCTGCGGAACAGTCCGTTGATAAGCTTGGTGTTGAGTGGACCACAGAGACCCTTGTCCGAAGTGTAGAGAACAAAGAGCACTTCCCCTTTTTCGCGCCGCTCGGTGTATAGGCTCGTCACATGAATGTTGGCCTCCAAAAGATCAATAAGATCCCAGACGTACCGTCTGGCGGTCACCGCTCGCTTTTGAAATTGGCGCATTTTACTCGCCGCCACAAGTTGCATGGCTTTGGTTATTTTGCGCGTGTTTTTCACGCTGCTTATTTTTTTGCGAATTTCGAGAAGTGAGCCTGCCACGTTTATTAGTTAAAAAACTTTTCAACCACTGATTTAATACCATTTTCAATTTCAGCCGTGAGTTCCTTTTTGCTTTCAATATCTTTCACCAAATCCTCATGACTGGTCTCCACCAAAGCGAACAAGGACTTCATTTTTGAAGCCACGTCTTCCGCTTCAATTTTATCGAGATAGCCCTTGGTCGCACAAAAAAGTACGAGGGCCTCTTGCCACAATTTGTATGGTTGATTTTGTCCCTGCTTCAGGGCTTCCACCACACGTTTTCCACGCGTGAGCTGAGCCTTTGTTGCGGCATCGAGTTCGGAGGCGAATTGAGAGAAAGCTTCGAGTTCGTAGTACTGAGCTAAATCCAATTTCACCGAACCGGAGACCTTTTTTATGATCTTCGTTTGAGCGGCACCTCCCACACGAGAAACGGAAATACCCACGTTAATGGCAGGCCGAATTCCTTTATTGAAAAGCTGAGGTTCCAAGAAAATTTGTCCGTCGGTAATGGAAATGACGTTCGTAGGAATGTAGGCGGAAACGTCCGCCGCTTGGGTCTCAATAATGGGCAAAGCCGTGAGACTTCCTCCTCCGTTTTCATCATTCATTTTCGCAGCCCTCTCCAAAAGACGGGAATGGAGATAGAACACATCTCCCGGATAAGCTTCACGTCCGGGGGGACGGCGAAGCAGCAAAGACATCTCACGGTAAGCCACAGCGTGCTTGGAAAGATCATCGTAAATGACCAAAACATCCTTCCCTTTCGCCATGAAATATTCCCCCACCGCGCAACCGGCATAAGGGGCCAGATATTGCATGACGGAGGAAGATGCGGCCGGAGCGGAAACCACAATGGTGTAGTCCATGGCGCCAAATCGCTTCAAAGTTTCCACCACTTGAGCGGTCTTGGATTCTCGTTGAGCAATGGCCACATAAACACAAATCATATTCTGATCCTTTTGATTGAGGATGGTGTCGATAGCGATGGTCGTTTTTCCCGTTTGTCGGTCTCCAATGATGAGCTCGCGTTGTCCACGTCCAATGGGGATGAGCGAATCAATGGCCACAATTCCCGTTTGCACCGGCTGATGCACGGATTTTCGAACCATCACGGAAGGAGCTACGGCCTCATGCGTCATACGCTTTCCACCTTTAATCTCGGCTTGTCCATCAAGCGGATTTCCAAGAGCATCCACCACGCGGCCCATCATGTCTTCACTCACGGGAAGGGACATAAATTGCCCCGTTGCTTTCACGAAAAGTCCTTCGCGCACTCCTCGGTTCGCTTGAAGCACCAAGGCGTAGGCGGAATCTTTTTCGAGGTTCATCACAAGGGCTTGTACATTCACGCCTTCAATTTCAACAACTTCATTCATTTTGAGACCTGAAAGTCCTTTAATCCAAATGACTCCGTCTTTGTAGGACTGAATGATCCCATGGCCCCCTCCCGTCTCAGCAGACTCTTGTTCGGCCGCAATAGCCGTTTCAATTTTGGCCAGGAAATTATGTAAAGATTCTTTGGGCATAGTTTAAAAATAAATAAATTAATGACTGAAGGCGAGTAGCTTCTGAACTTTAGAGAACCAAGAAAGGTCTGTCGATTTCCCATTCACAAAAACACGGAAACCTCCAATGAGCTGACGGTTGATTTGAAAAACGGGAAAACTGTGAGGATGCTTTTCGCTCAGCTCTTTGCGCATTTCTTTTTTGAGCTCCGCAGGAATATCTCGTGGGCTTTGAACCATTATAGTCCCGGCGTCCGCCACACATTTACTGAGCTGCTCAAATGCCTCGGCCAGTTCTTGGTAAGAGTTCCCAACAAGCAGTTCGCGCAACGCTCCCGCTACTCGGCTCTCGCTGTCCAAAAGTTCACGAGCTTTTTTAACCCGATCTTCGTAAGGCAGCAAGTAAAACCGTGCATCGAGTTGATCCAATTTGGTCGTGAAACTATCGGAGAAAAACTCAAGCAAAGCGTGAAAGAATACACTATGTTTCAACGAAAGGCCGTTCATGTCCGCCCCATTGATGACCTCCAGCACCAAATGCAAATCCTTCAAGAAATGCGCGCCGGAAACTTCGATTAAATATTTTTTGAAAACGGAGGGCGCCTTGAAGCTGCCCATTTTTTCTTCGCGAGTTTTCTCGGCAAGTTCAAAGTAATCTCCATGCTTCACTAAGAAGCTGAGAATTTCGTAGAGCAGCGCGCTGAGAAAAGAATTGAACATGATTAGTCTTTTTTAGATTCTGCGCTTCGTGCCGTGCTGCGCCAAGCCGATTTAATACTGTCTTCCACAACATCGGCAGGCACTTTATTCTGCACCACGTAAAGAACAATTTTCTGAATAAGCGCCAGCGTATCACCCTCGGCATCCTTTAAAATTTCAGCCTTCCGACGGCTGATATCTTCTTCCGCTTTAGCGAGCATCGTGCTGCGAGCTTTCTCCATTTCGGTCGTGAGTTCCGCCCGCTTTTCTTCGGAGAATTTACGTAAATTCTCCATCTCTTTTTTCAACTGAGCTGAGGCTTTTTCGCTCGCCTCTTCCAATTCTATCGATTTCTTATCGAGCTCCACTTTAAGATTTTGCGCTTCATCGACGCTGCTTTTAATTTGCGCACGTCGTTCATCCAAAAACTTCAAAATCGGCTTATAAAGAACGTAAGTAAGCACGAAAAGCAGCAGCCCCGTATTGAGGATGTAAATGAGGATACTCCATAGGTCGATACCAAGTTTAGATAGTCCTTCCATAAAGTGTTATTTTTAAGAAACGCTCCGGCCTCGCCTACGAACCGATACCTAACAAGATCATCAACGCAATCACGAAACAGTAAATGGCCAGGGATTCAACGAAGGCCATACCAATGATCATGTTGGTGAACATTTTTCCGCTCATTTCGGGATTGCGGCTAACGGCCTCCATGGTTTTGGCGGCAATCATACCTTCTCCAATAGCGGGACCGGCAACACCGAGACCAATACTGAGCGCGGCGGCGAGCAATTTCATAGTTTCAGCATCCATACAATTTGGGTTAAAAGAAATAAATGGACGAACGAAGGAAAGTTTTTATTTTGAGTGGCTCGGCTCCGCCGAGTGGTGACTGGCGTGAACGATATTATTTGAAATAAACAAAATCGTGAGCAAGGAAAACACGAAAGCCTGAATGAGTCCAGCGAAAGCGGCGAGGGCAATAAACGGAATGGGTACAAAAAATTGAGTGAGGAACATTAGACCCGAGATAATAATAAGCACGGCTTCTCCGGCAAAAATATTCCCAAACAAACGAGTAGCCAGGGAAACAATTTTTCCCATATCCCCAACGATCTCCAAAAGCCCTAAGAAAAATTCAATGAAAACAATGAGCAAATCACCCAGCGCCCTTTTCCCTCGAAGAATATCAATGAAACCGCCCACCCGAATGTAATTCCCAATGTGTCCCAGCGGCGAAACAAACAGGGCCAAAACATGAGAAAGGACAATCACCATCAGCGCCAAAGCAATGGTCGCACTGTAATCGGTGGTGGGCGTTCGAAAGAAAACGCCGTCTTCAGAAACAATGCTTCCAACAAAAGGAATCAAAATGAGCTGATTCGAAACGAGAATGAATAAAAACAAAGTCACCACGAGCGGAGCGAGCTTACGAGCCCTTACCTCTCCCACCCCTTCTTCCAATTTATCTAAAAAGAAAGTGAATATACTTTCAAAAAGAACTTGCATGCGTGAAGGAATCACTCCCGCCTTTCGGCGAACCAAAAGAGCAAACACAAGGATCAAAAAACTCACGAATAAGGTTGCCGTTACGGTATTGGGGACAGCAAACTCACCGATTTCAAGCACATGTTCGGGAGCTAACGCCACACTGTGACCGCCTCCACCGCCACTTTCCGCTTCAGCTGACATCAGTCGAGAGGGTTATTTTTAGTAAATTCATTCATTTTCTTGAACACCAAATACTGAGAAAGGGGCAAGGCCACAATGAGTGCAACCACAAAAATCCAAGGCCAGGTGCCTAATTTTTGATCGAGAAAGTAAGCCGGAACGCCCAAAATGGCCATTGTCCCGATGGTAATGGCAGCCACGCGCATCGTGATCTGCGTGTAATGCTCCAAGGCGGTGAACATGTAAGATTTTCCCTTATTGTGGCTCATGAAAGCTAAATCTTAAACGCAGATAGTGTATTCATCTTTGCGAAAAAATCAAGGGTTTAAAGAAAACTTTGACTTTGAACCACATTTCGAAGATCTAAGTTTTAACAAAATAAAAAATGGTCTTGTCAAAACGTTCTTTATCCTCTATCCTTAGACAAAAGTTTGCCATTTCCCGCAAAGAAGTTAAGATTATATTCACTTTCTCCATTATGAGTTCACCCATTGAAAAATCTCAATCTGTACTTGCTCCTAAAGAACAAGCCCCCTCTCCCGCAATCGGTAATGAACCGGTGGATTCTGCCCGATTAAAAGCGGCGCTACTGGCTCTCCAAACGACAGGAGGGATAAATGCAGAGACTATTATTGATACCGTAATGCAGTATGCCGCATTTTTCGAGGGACTTTCAGCCCAAGCTAAAGCTATTTTAAGAAAACATGCAACTTTCCATCCCATGTTTGCCAATAGTGAACTCCTAGCCCCGGGTAGAAGAGGGCGAGATGGCCTGTTTATTGCCGCAGACGATACACGGTTGAGTTTTCAACAAGAAGATTATCAAGTCTCTTCCCTTCAAATGAAAGCGGGTGCAATGGTAGGCATATATAATTTTTTCCTACGGGAAGCGCCTCGAATGACGGTCACAGTGGAAGGGGACCATTCTGCTCGGTTTGTTAGAATTGATCCTGCCGCATTTGAAAAACTGAGTTCTTTGGGAGAAGAGGGTTTGTTCGCCCAGGCGGAATTACTGCAAAATGCAATTGTTCAGAACACAACCCTGGGAGAAACAACGCAAGCGGCCGTTCGACAAATGGACGCACCGGGAATCACGCCACCACCTCCTCCGGTATTTGAAGGTGTTTTTACGCCTGAACTGAACGGACGGGTAAACGAGTGTAAGAAAGGCAATAGAGTCCGCCCTGAACCACGAACTCTTATGGTCTTAAGGCAAGGCGCTTTGGCGGTACGGAAAACCTATCTGACTGCTCAAGGTAAACCCACACAACGATTGGTGGCAAGCTACACAGTAGAGCAATGTCCCAATATGGGAGTCGTTTTAAATGAACAAGTGGCCGCAGGGGCGGATGAAGACAATTCAATTTGCATTACAGCGGAAACGGACTGTGTAATTGAATACATCAACCTGGGGGATTTGAGCCCAAATGAAAGGGTTACGGCCCTCATGTCTGCTTTAGGTTCGGTGGACCTAAAAACTCGCGCGGCCTTAGCTCTCAAACGAGATGCGGACCCGAATGCCCCGCGCACTTTAGAAGGACTTCTTGCCTATTTTTTAACCGCTTAACAATCTTTACTTATGAGTCCTAAAAAAGATAATCCGCGAGAACAGGAAATACTGGAGCAAGTCGCCGCACTTAAGAGACCGCCTGGCGGCAACCTTGAAGACTCCACTTTCTTTAAGAATCTACCTGCTGAATTGCTTCATGCTTTTAGAAAACATCTTCTCAAAGTAGATGGTACCCCCGGACGGCAACTCACGCCTTTTTCTCGAGAAAAAGGTGTGCCCCACCGAAACCCACTCATCTTGGTTGGAGATGACGGGCTGGAGGTAGACGTCTATGCTTGGGGTAAACCGCGAGATGTTGTAACTCACCTCGCATGCAACCAAGGGGATGTACTTCGTGAGGCCACCTGGTTGAACGGTGTTGACGGAAACCATCGACAGAACCTTGTTCATTCTCCCGCCTTTGGACTCCGCTTGTCCGCAGATAGTAGTTGGGGTGAACTCCCTCCTCTTGAAGTCTTAGCACAAACGGTTCCACTTCTAAAAGATCCTAAAATTATGTGTGAAGTCATTGCAAGTGTAGGCACCTCAATGAGCCAGCGTCTTGTGGATTTGAATGCAAGAAGAATTAACACCGGTAATACGAATCTACCTGAAGTTCCTGAAACAGATCCAAGTTTAGTCTCAACTCTCTGTGGAAGACAAAAAGGACTTCTGACAAGATTGAATCTTCAAAGAAAATGGCAACCTGAAATGGGTCAAATTACTGTAGTTAAAGGCGGAGGATGGGTTGTCGGGACCAAAGGTCTGGGGCAAGAGAGCCTCGGAACCCATATAAACGGAGCTGATTTACATGAGGCGAGTCTGGCTAAATTGAGCAATGGCCCTATCGTTCTTTTCCCCAGTTTTACTATGGATGGAATCGATAGACAGGCTATCTTGGTCGGCACTACCGATACGGAAGTTGCCACTTGGCCTCTTCCGCCAAACGATGTGGAAAAATACCTTGCGCTTGCGCGAGTAATGACCGGCCAAAGTGCCGGAATGGCAAAATGGGTAGCGGACACAACAAGACTCGCTGCATCATCTAAAACGGATGGCTGGCAGCACTGGTTGACCTCCTTACAGGGGGCTATCGCGAGAAACTTAATCTAGTCGAACGGACTTAAAGCCGCCCTCTCATCTCCTCAATTTCATCCCGAAGGACGGCGGCTTTTTCGAATTCCATGTTTTGGGCGGCAAAGTCCATTTCGGTTTCGAGACTTTGGATGAGGCGGAACAGTTCTTCCTTGGGCACTTTTTTGGAATCGTAGCGGCGGACTTGTTTGGTTTCTTCCTGCTTGCGATGCATTTCAATATCTTTAATGGCCTTTTGAATGGTTTGCGGAGTGATCCCGTGTTTTTTGTTGTGGGCTACTTGGACGGCGCGCCGCCTGTTGGTTTCATCCAAGGCTCCGCGCATGGCAGCGGTTTCCGTGTCCGCATACATAATCACCTTTCCTTCCGCGTTACGAGCAGCGCGCCCAATGGTTTGAATGAGCGCAGAGGTGCTGCGAAGAAAACCTTGTTTGTCCGCATCTAAAATCACAACAAGCGAAACTTCTGGAAGGTCGAGACCCTCGCGCAGCAAGTTGATTCCCACAAGCACGTCAAATTTTCCCAATCGCAAATCGCGCAAAATTTCAATGCGTTCCAGAGTTTCAATATCCGAATGGAGGTAACGCACTTTCACATCGGCGTCGGTCAAAAATTCCGTGAGATCTTCCGAACTTCGCTTAGTCAAAGTGGTCAAAAGTACGCGGTGGCCCTTTGCCGTTCGTGCACGAATTTCACCGAGTAAATCTTCAATTTGTCCTTCTTTTTTGCGGACCGAAATTTCAGGGTCCACGAGTCCGGTGGGACGAATGATCTGCTCCACAAGCTGCTGCTTCTTCCCCATCTCAAAAGCCGCCGGCGTGGCCGAAACATAAATGGTTGAGCGCATGTATTCTTCAAATTCTTCAAACTTGAGCGGTCGATTGTCGAAAGCGGAGGGCAAACGAAATCCATGCTCCACCAACGTTTGTTTGCGTGACAAATTTCCATTATGCATGGCCCCGATTTGCGGCACCGACATGTGTGACTCATCAAGCACCATCAAAAAATCTTTCGGAAAATAATCGAGCAAGGTGGAGGGTCTTCCTTCCTCAGCCACGGTATTAAAATAACGAACGTAGTTTTCAATTCCACTGCAATACCCGGTCTCCAGCAAAATTTCAATATCGTATTCCGTGCGCGTTTTAAGACGCTCGGCTTCCAGCCCCTTCCCCATCGCCTGCAGTTGTTTCACACGGTCATCAAGCTCGGGACGAATTCCTTCCACAGCCACCTTAATTTTTGCTTCCGTGGTCACCGCGTGCTTAGCCGGAAACACCGTGACCTCCTCCACTTCGCCTAAAATCTCTCCGGTGAAGGGTTCCACTTCGCTGATGCGCTCAATATCGTCATCAAAAAATTCCAGCCGCAGCGCCGTGTCTCCGCCCGGCGGAAAAATTTCCAGTGTGTCCCCTAGCACATGAAACATCCCATGTTTGAAATCCATGGCCGCTCGTGTGTACTGAAGATCGGCCAGTTGACGCAGCAGCGTATCACGTGGAATCTGCCCGCCTTTTTTGAGTTCAATTCGAAGCTCCAAATATTCCTTGGGAGAACCCAGACCGTAAATGCAAGACACCGAAGCCACCACAATCGTATCGCGCCGCGTGAGCAAACTTTCCGTGGCTTTATGCCGATATTTTTCAATTTCCTCGTTAATTTGCGCGTCCTTTTCAATGTAGGTGTCCGTATGCGGCAAATACGCCTCCGGCTGGTAGTAATCGTAGTAAGAAACGAAGTAACACACCGCGTTATCCGGAAACATTTCCTTAAGCTCGCTGCAGAGCTGCGCGGCCAAAGTCTTGTTATGCGCAACAATAAGCGTCGGCCGTTGCACGCGTTCGATGACGTTTCCAATGGTAAAGGTCTTGCCTGTGCCCGTCGCGCCCAAAAGCACTTGATGATGCAGTCCCTTTTCAAGACCGGCCACGAGCTGTTCAATGGCCTTAGGCTGATCACCCTTCGGCACCATCTCCGATTTAATTTTGAACTTTTTCTGAATCATAATTAAAGAAGCCCGAGGATTTTAGCACCTTCCATTTATTTTAGCCACGAACACCGCACAGCGACTCGCATCAGCCGCGAAAATAAGTGGCCCCGTTCACTTCTATGGGTCCTTCGTGACGGTAGATTCTCCAGCCGGATGGAGCTTCCGCTGACCTTTGAAGATGCCCAAACTGCAAGGTAAGATCGTCGCCAACTTCATCAACACGAAAAGCAGGGAATCGAGTGATTCCAACATGTCCTGAAGCACCAACTGTAGCCGAGGTCATACCTAGAAGGTTAGAAGGCTCAGAAGTTCCTTCATCTTGCGCCAAATGAAAAAATCGATCAGCAGGGGTGTAAGCCTCCAATTCGGAAAGAGCTGAGGGAGGCATTGTCACAGCAGAACATCCGCTCCAATAATTGAGAGTTCCTCCAAAAGCCTCTCTGAGTTGCATCCTTGCCCTTGCTAGTGGAAGTTTATCCTCGGGCCTAATCACGCGTACTCGAATCGGCGGACTTAAAAGAAACCGAACCTCATAAAAACCATCTCCGGTGGGACGACCATAGACACATTCTCCACCCACAGTGAGAATGTAAGCTCCTCCATCCGATGTCTCTGCGACCAAAGTGTTGTATTTTGGCCTCTTCGTTAAATCCCCCATCCTCTCCTCGGGAGGAATTCCTCCTTGCACAATGTTCAAAGCGTGAGTCATAAGTTTATTTACCGAATAGAACGGTGCCTGCGCTCAAGAGAGATCATTTCCCGGAGCCACACCTGAGAACGCCCCGGTTTAAGCCGGTACTTTTCAAGAAGAAGAACAGAAAACAAGGTTTGAAGAAAGATCATAGATCCTGAGAATACCACTTTAGCCCGATCTGTCAAGTTTTTTCCAGCCGCGAAAGCAAATTCCAAGGTATGATGAAATCCTAATTAGACGCCATGCCCATCCATCTTCTTCAGATTGCCAAAAAATTAGCCTACGATGCCGGCAAAATGGCCCTTAAATTTCAAGAAAAGGGATTTTCGGTGAGCACCAAAAGCAGCCCGGTTGATCTGGTAACGGAAGCGGACAAAGCCTGCGAAGCTCTCATTCTAAAGACGATTCGAGCTCACTTCCCCGATCATTCCATTTTGAGCGAAGAAACCGCGGCCCTGGACCAAGGTGGAGATTATAAGTGGATTGTGGACCCCATTGATGGAACCACCAATTTTGCCCATGGTCTTCCTCTTTATGCCATTTCCATTGCCATTGTCTACAAGGGGAAGCCGATTATTGGCGTGGTGGAAATCCCGGCTCTTAAGGAGAGTTTTTGGGCGCAAGAAGGACGGGGAGCTTACATCGGAAACAAAGAAATTCATGTATCTAAGACGGCCAAACTTCAACAAGGTGTTTTTGCTACAGGCTTTCCATACGCACGCGAAGGCGAGCGCTACAAGAAAAACATGGCTCTTTTTGATGCCTTTTACCAAGCCGGCCAAGGTGTTCGGCGCTTTGGTTCCGCCGCCATTGATTTATGTTTTACGGCCGCCGGCCGCTTCGATGGCTTTTGGGAATATTCCCTCAAACCTTGGGACGTCGCCGCGGGCAAAATCATTATGGAAGAAGCCGGCGGCATGGTGACCAACATGGACGGCAGCCTCTTCAACCCCAAACTCGAAAACATCCTGGCCTCTAACGGCCTCCTCCACTCCGAAATGCTCCGCGTGATTAAAGAAAAGGGCGGGGACAAAGTTTAAGGCAAGGCTTGACCAAGATTTGACACTAATTGCCCAATCTTATACAATCTTATATAGTTAAAGTATAAGATTATATCTATGAGAAAAAACAGGCTTAACGAAAGAATTAAGAATATTCCATCTGGAATTTGGCTCAAAATCAACAAGATTGATGAGTTAAAAGGCCAGTGGATTTCTGGGGCAAGATTGGATCCTCAGGTTTTAGGTCGTCTAAAACGTTCTGTTTTGATTACATCCACCGGCGCCTCTACTCGCATCGAGGGCGCAAAACTTTCCGATGAAGATATTGAAAAAATGATGCGAGGGCTATCCACCCAAAAATTCACCGACCGTGATGTACAGGAGGTAAAAGGATACTACGAGCTTCTAAATAATGTTTTTGACTCTTGGAAATATATTAAATTCAATGAGAGCTCTCTCAAACACTTCCACAAAGAACTGTTAAAATATGTAGACAAAGACGAAAGACACCGAGGTGAGTATAAGAAACAAGAAAACAAAGTGCACATGGTTGACGCAGCCGGCAATTCCATAGGCGTGCTTTTTGATACCACATCGGCTTACATGACTCCAAAAGAAATGCAAGAACTGGTCGAGTGGACAGCCAAAGCCTTAGAAAATCAAACCATTCATCCCCTCTTAACTATTGGCAGTTTTTTGGTTGAATTTTTGAACATCCATCCCTTTATTGACGGCAACGGTAGAATTTCACGCGTTCTAACTAATTTTTTACTGCTAAAAATGGGCTATGAGTATATGCCCTACGTTTCGCACGAAAAGTTAGTGGAAAATAACAAGTCAGAATATTACATCGCACTTCGCCGAAGCCAAAAAACAATTAAAAAGAAGAAAGAAGATATAACCCCATGGCTAGATTTTTTTCTTGATATTCTCTACGAACAATCTAAACAAGCGGTGGAATTGCTATCAAAGGAAAACATTGAAAAGTTGCTCTCACCGAAACAATTAGCGGTATGGAAATACATGCTTACTGTCCCGGAAGCGACTCCCGCAGAAATGTCTAAACACGCTAAAGTTGCACGGCCGACCATAAACCAAGTTTTAGATAAATTGTTGCGCCTAAAAAAGATTGAAAGAATTGGGCTTGGGAGAAGCTCCAGATACAGAAAACTTTAAAACATGAGAAAAACTTGACCAAATCTCCAACTGGAGTAAAATAAGCGTTACTCTAAACTTTATTATGCAAACTGCAATTCAAATCCTACTGAAGAAAAAGCATTACCGCTGGCACGGTTTTCTTGCGGTGTGCTGACCAACTTTTAGGCCTATTCAAACATAGCAAAGGTTACGTCGCCACTGCTCAGCCCCACTCGTAACCTTTTTCTTTATGTTTAATATGACTCAAATCACTATCGGTCTACTAACACTCTTGGTTAACTTCCTCAGTTTGCTCACTGTATTGAGATCGCTCAGTTGAGCTGTCCCCTCTTGCCATCTCCCGGGTTTTGCCTTAGGATTCTGCGTGCCGTGGTCGTGTAGCTCAGTTGGATAGAGCATCAGCTTGCGGAGCTGAGGGTCGCAGGTTCGACTCCTGCCACG
>CAYHTG010000003.1:0-46064 GCA_964359495.1 uncultured Candidatus Peribacteria bacterium | reverse complement strand
GACAGCCCGCTTGCACGACAAAGAGAAGGAACGCACGACCTTTGCGGATGTGGCCGGTGTGAAAGAAGCTAAAGAAGAACTCGTGGAGATTGTAGATTTCTTGAAAAATCCCACCAAGTATACGGCGATGGGCGCCAAAATTCCCAAAGGAGTGATGCTCGTGGGAGCCCCGGGCACGGGAAAAACGCTGCTCGCTCGCGCGGTGGCCGGCGAAGCGAATGTTCCCTTTTTCTCTATTAGCGGATCGGAGTTTGTGGAAATGTTTGTGGGAGTGGGAGCCAGCCGTGTGCGTGATCTCTTTAAAAAAGCCAAACGCAATGCACCCTGCATTGTCTTCATTGATGAAATTGATGCCGTGGGCCGCCAACGAGGAACGGGACTCGGCGGAGGACATGACGAAAGGGAACAGACCCTGAACCAAATCCTCACCGAAATGGACGGTTTTGAAACCAATACAAATGTGATTGTGATGGCAGCAAGCGTCACGGGAGATACTCCGGTGCTCGTTCGTGAAAATGGGACCCACGCATTGAAACCAATTGCCGAAGTCATTGATGCATACTATGAAGAAGGAGAGGAAAATATGGAAAAATTATGCCCCGACCTTGAAGTTCTCGGTCTTCAGCCCAAGTATCGTAAAAAAACAAAAAAGCGAACCAAAGTTTTCTTTGGAGGCAGTGCTTTTAAAAAAGTCCGCAGTGTATTCCGGCATAAAGTCGACGAAATTTATGAAATCCATCACAAAGGAGGCTTGCTTCGCACAACAGGCAACCATTCGGTATTTATTCGTAACCAACAAGGACTGCAAGCCAAACGTGTGGATAAGCTCAAAATCGGCGAATATCTAGTGGAAGTCCCTTACATCGCCAATCGAACTTCCGCTAAACGAGAAGTCCGGGCTCACCAATTTAGTCAAAAATTCCAGCGTATACTGCCCGTTTATAATGAACATTTATGGGAAGAAGCCCAATATCATTTTGTGCGTGCCCATCAAGACGTATTAAGTCAGAAAGAAGTGGGCGTTCTGGTTGGAGTTACTCAAACGACGGTATCAAAATGGCAAAACACGGATCGACGACCTCGCATAGCTTCTCGAGCTTACTTTAAACACTCACTCCCTGAAGAAGTACAAGTCAGCCCCGATTTGTGTCGACTACTCGGCTACTATACGGCAGAGGGCTACGCTCGAAAAGAAGTGGATTTTTGCTTTAACGAAAAAGAAACATTTTACATAGAAGAAGTGAAAACGCTCATGCAAACTATTTTCGGCTTGGAGCCGGATGAAATTCGTCACCAAACTCCTCATGCCGTGAATCTCGTTTACCACTGCAAACCTCTTGCGGAATTTTTTATCCGGCAATGTGGAAAGGGAGCCCACCAAAAACATCTTCCAAACTTCCTGTTTGAAGCACCTCAAGAATACTTTATTGAATTTTTTCGCGGATATTTTTACGGAGATGGACACGAAGACAAACGAGGCCGCATTGAACTCACGTCGGTCAGTTACCAATTACTCCTTGAACTAAACTGGCTGTCACGCATGCAGGGCTATAAATCAAACCTATGGAGCTGGATTGTACCCGCCGGTAGAAGAATTGCCGGAGGGAATCCTTTACCTGAAACAAAAGCATGGCGACTGGGTTTTGGGAAGAGTCAAAATCCGCTCAATCCTGATCGTCCGACTCCCACCGTTAAACGCCTCAAAATCAGCAAAATTGTAAAGAAAGCATACAACGATTATGTCTATGACTTTTGTGGTTGCCAAGAAGAAGCTTTTTTTGGAGGACAAACTCCTCTCTTGCTACACAATACTAATCGCCCTGATGTTCTGGACCCCGCCCTGCTTCGTCCCGGTCGTTTCGACCGTCGCGTGGTGGTGGACAGCCCCAGTATTGACGACCGCGAGCAAATCCTGAAAGTGCATGCCAAGAATAAGCCGCTTGCCAAAAATGTAGACCTGGGGCAAATCGCCAAACAAACGCCGGGCTTCTCCGGAGCCGACTTGGAAAACCTCATGAACGAAGCCGCCATTTTGGCCGCTAAAATGAACCAAAAAGAAATCAAGCAGCACGACATTGAAATGTCCGTGGAAAAAGTTCAAATGGGACCCGAACGTAAATCACATGTGCTTTCGAAAAAAGAAAAAGAGGTCACCGCTTACCATGAAACCGGTCATGCCATTGTGGGCTATCTTCTCCCCGAATGCGATCCCCTGCGAAAAATCACCATCATCTCGCGTGGAATGTCCCTGGGCTCCACTTGGTTTGTGCCCGATGAAGACAAACACCTCGTGACTCGCGAAAAATTCGAACATGAAATGGCTTCCCTACTCGGCGGTTACGTAGCGGAAGAAATGATCTACGGCCAAGTTTCCACCGGTCCTTCGAATGACCTTGAACGCGCGTCCGGCATGGCCCGCCGCATGGTGACGGAATACGGAATGAGCAACCTGATGGGACCCACCGTTTTCGGTGAAAAGAGCCATGAAGTCTTCCTGGGCCGGGATTACGGCCACACCAAAAACTACTCCGAAGAAAAAGCCGCGCAAATCGACAAAGAAGTGGAAGGTTTTGTGAACAATGCCCACAAACTCGCTAAAGAAACCCTCACCAAACATAAGAAGGAACTTGACCGCATTGCCAAAACTCTCATCGAGAAAGAGACCCTTAGCCGCGAAGATTTCATTGCCATTTTTGAAGGCAAGAAACTCAAGCCGGCTACCACGCATAACGAAGTGTAGCGGGAAACCTCCGTTTAAAAAGTAGGCTACTAAAATGGACGGTCATCCACCCCTGACAACAGTAAAACATCTTCATGTTTGGTTCTTTTAAAGAAAAGCCTATAATAGTCCCATGAATACTAAATTCTTGGAAAAATACACGATTCGAGTGAGAAAGGACCATAAAGGTCCTACTCTTGCTGAACTTGCAAGTAAACATGCGAAGAAAGCGGGAAGCAGTAGAAAAGTAAACATTTCCAGCCGAGTAGATCAAATCCTATATGGAGCAAAATAGATACATCCTTGATAGTAGTATTTTGCTCGCTCTTTACATTAAGAATGACTCTTCCAAAGAAGCAGCTTTTCTCTTATTTGAAAGTATAGGGGGAAGTGAAATGATCATCCCTTACTGCGTGATTCAAGAAGTGAGCACGATACTTACTTATCGAGTAGATAAACCTTTAGCTCAAACTTTCTTAGAAGATGTGCAGTCGGTAAATAACATTCATATCGTAGATAACCATGTCCAAAGAGAAATTGAATTTTTTAAACATATTCCAAGTAGAATCTCTTTCACTGACGCTTCCCTCTTATGTTTAGCCAAAGATTACAAAGCGACTCTCCTCACTTTCGACAAACAACTGCTTCGACTTTATAAAAAAACGAAAACCCGTTAAACTGTCGCCATGAACCAAGTTGGAATCGGCGAGCTCAGGCACGCTAAACCCACCAACCCGGCCCAAATAGGAATCCAAACCCAAAAAAGGTCTCCCCTTTCGCGTACCCGCCGCATCCTCCAAAACCAGAAGCCGGGAGAAGTGGAACAAGAAGGCCAACTTTCCGTGGATATTGTGCAGCGCGAGGACCAAATGATCATCATTTGCCCCATTGCGGGCGTTGAGAAGTCCGAAATCAAAGTGGCCATTCAAGATGACGTACTCACCATCCGCGGCGAGCGCAAACCTCTCGAAGGAATTCAAGCCAAAGAAGCGCTCGTACGGGAACTTTTTTGGGGAACTTTCTCTCGATCCATTGTGCTCCCCGACCACATCGACAGAAAAAACATCAATGCACGCGTGCACGAGCACATGCTCATCATCACCATTCCGAAGACCGAGGATTTTAAAACTCGCATCATTCATATAGAGCCCGAAGAAACTCGTTCATGATGAAACCTGTTAAAAAAGTTGTTATTTTGGCGGCAGGCCTCGGAACCCGCTTTTTGCCGATGACCAAAGTCATCCCCAAGGCCATGCTTCCCCTCCTCAACAAGCCCGTCATTCAGTACCTCGTGGAAGAAGCCATCGCTTCGGGTATTCACGAGATCATTATTGTCACCGGAATTGGAAAGCGCACCATTGAAGAACATTTTGACCCTTCTTACGAGCTCGAACACGAACTACGTAGCCGTGGCAAAGAAGATCTTCTTGAAGAGGTGCAAAAACTCGAGAAAGCCGCCCGTTTTGTTTACGTTCCTCAAAATGAAGCCAAAGGGGATGGTCATGCCCTGCTTTGTGCTAAAGAACTCCTGGATGATGAGCCCTTTGCAGTACTTTTTGGAGACGACATTATTGATGGACCCGAACCAGCCCTCAGTCAACTCCTAAAAGTCTACGAAGAAACAGGAACACCCGTTCTATGCACGGAGAAAGTACCCAAAGAACGCATCAGCTCTTACGGAGTAATCACCGTGGCTTCTCAAGAAGGCCGCCGTATTAAAGTTGGAGCCTTAATCGAAAAACCTAAACCCGAAGATGCCCTATCGGACTACGGTATTATAGGAAAGTACATCTGCACATCGGACGTTCTTGAAGCACTGGCCCGCAGTTTCGCCAGTCAGCCCGACGGAGAAATCCGCCTCATCGACGGTTTCCGTACTCTCCTCACCGAAGGTAAATCCATTTATGCACTCGAAGTGGAAGGCACTCGCTACGACACGGGCACCCCGCAAGGCCTGCTGGCAGCCAACATCGCCTTTGCCAAAAAGAATCCTGAAATGAATCCGTATTAATTCGACACAATCTCTCCCTTTTGCCAAGCTCTCCCTCCTTGTTAGACGGACGATTTTTTGCTATAATGATTGGATACTTCGGACAGGGCGTAGTGCAACGAAGCCCAAAAATAAAAAAACAAAAAATGACACTCGACGATCTCTTGAAGCAGGCAGATTCTCTAAAACTTGCAGGTAAGCACGATGAAGCCATCGGGCTCGCCAACAAGATGATTCTTATGGATATGGAGTATGTGGAGGCCTACGAAGAAATCGGCGACAATTATTTGAGCCTCCGCGAATACGATAGAGCCACAAAAGCACTCAAACACGCCCTCAAAATCCGCCCCAATAGTCCCAATGCCCTTTACCTTTTGGGCTTTCTTTACTCCTCTCTTGGAGATTTTGATAAATCGGTGGAAACCCTGGAAACCGCCAACCGCGTACAACCCCACCATCCTGAAATCTTACGCTGTTTGGGTTGGTCTATTTTCCACAGCGGAGATCGCCGACGCGGCCTCGTGATTTTGGAACGGGCTCGTGCCATGGCTCCCCAAGATACCCTCATAATGTGTGATCTTGCCGTTTGCTACCTGAACGACCGACAATTTGAACAAACCATAGGTCTTCTGGAATCGGCCCTTTCTCTCGAACCAGATAACGAAAAGGCAAAGGACTGCCTGGAAACCGCTCGGTTCTTCCAACGTGAGTTCAAAAAACTCCGCGAAGAGAAGTAGGAGCTTGACGTAATACAAATAAGCATTTAAAGTAAGGCTATTCCTCTAACCCAAAATTATGCCTATCCCAGAAGAACTACCTGACGGAACTGGAATTATTATTGATGTGGACGAAACCGGACATGAACTTGAAGAAGGAAGACACGATGACGGAGCAATGATTGGGATAAGGGACCATCAAGGAACTTTATTCATAGCTGCTCGTACACCTTTGGGTAGACAACTATTGGGGAGAAGTGGCCAATTGGATACAACTCAAGGTAGAAAAATTACAAATGCTCGCCATCTATCAACACTTCCTTCTGAACAAGTCGGTTTGGTGCATGACCGGGTTAAGAAAGTCCTTGGCAACAATTAGGTCAACTCACAAGCTCTAGCCAAATCAAAAGAAGTATTGTATAGTCTTCACGCTCCTTGGTAATCGCGTTTTGCCGTTTGGCAAGATGAGGAAAGTCCGAGCAACACAAGGCAGGAAAGTCGCTAACGGCGACCGCCCTGCGACCTAAAAAACGCAGAGTAGGGAAAGTGCCACAGAGACGAACAAAGTGAAACGCCCCGTACTAAAGCGCTTAATAATGCTTTAGGGGGCGCCCTCTCGTGAGAGAGATGGCGCGGTAAACCCTTTCTGTTGCAAGGTGGGAATGGAGATTGAGATTCGGCGGCCTTGCGCCCTCAATCGCCCACCGCACGAGCCCAGCAGCAATGCCGGGCCCAGAGAAATGATTGCCACCCTGCTACGGCGGGGTACAGAACTCGGCTTATAAGGAGCATGAAAGACACTCTCTTCGGAGGGTGTCTTTCGAATCTGAAGGCTTTTTGCTATAGTGGGCGCATGAAGCGTTCCGAAATTGCCTTTGGCTTGCTCCGAATCCCCGTGGATTTTGCCATGGTGGTGCTGGGTTTTCTGCTCGGTTACAAACTCCGTCTCGAAGGCGACTTCATCCCCGGAAAGCAATTTGAAGTAATTCCGGCAAACTTTCTCCCTGTTGAAGACTATCTCAAATTCAGCCTGCTCTTCGGCGCAATGCTCGTGGCTGTTTTTGTTTTTTTTGGACTCTACCGGCTTCGAAATACGGAGGGCGGGCTGCGTGAATCACGAAGCGTGCTCAAACACTCGGTCGTGTGGATCTTACTTGTGATGTCTTACTTTTTCGTCACCCGTGAAATCTTTTTCTCCCGTTTGGTGCTCATTTTTGGCGCTGTTCTTGCAATCCTTCTAGTCATTTTAGCGCGTATGCTCCTTCGAAGCATCGAACATCTCCTTTTGGATGCCGGAATCGGCCAACGACGCGTCCTCCTTTTAGGCGCGAATAAGATCAGTGAACGCATAGCAAGACGGCTCCTCAAAGACCCTCACTATTCCGTGGTGGGTTACCTGGCGGAAGGAAGCAAACGCATTCCCAATCTTAAATTTCTCGGTTCTTTCAAAGAATTGCGCCGCATAGTGAGAAGGCACAAGGTGGAAAGCCTGATTCAAACCACCCAAGATCTCAGCAGCCTGCAAGATCACGAAATTTTAGAGTTTTGCCGAGAAACTCAAGTAGAATACCGCTTTGTGCCCGATATTTTGGAAGTGGAGCGCAGCAACGTGGAAATTGAACCCATTGGAGGTTACCCGCTTATTCATTTGAAGCCCACTCCTCTCGACGGCTGGGGACGCATTTACAAGCGCACGGAAGACCTTGCGCTCAGCAGCATCGGTCTCATCTTCCTCTCTCCTCTGTTTTTATTGATCGCTCTGGGAATTAAAGTGGATTCCGCCGGTCCCGTCTTTTTCACACGCCTCGAAGATGGAAGCCCCGCTTACCGAATCGGTCAAAACGGCAAAAAATTCAAGTTTTCCAAGTTTCGCAGTATGAAGCATAATACTCATCACCTCCGTTACAGCGAACTCGCCGAGAAAAATCATCGCAAAGGTCCGCTGGTAAAAATCAAGAACGATCCCCGCATCACCCGCTTTGGTGCTTGGCTTCGCAAAACCAGTCTCGATGAACTTCCCAACCTTTGGAACGTCCTCAAAGGCGACATGAGCTTGGTTGGCCCTCGCCCTCACCTTCCCGAAGAAGTGGAAAATTACGAAGGTCGCCACCACTTTCTGCTCACCATTAAGCCGGGCATCACGGGCCTCAGCCAAATCAGCGGCCGCAGCGACCTCGACTTCGAAGAAGAAGTCCGCCTCGACAGCTACTACATCAAACACTGGTCCCCCTGGCTCGATCTGAAGATTTTAATTAAGACTTGCTTAGTCGTGCTGAAGGGAAAGGCGGCGGATTAAGGCTTAAAAATATTATTTAAACCTATAAAATGCAATACTACGACGATCAAGAAAAGGAACTCATCGAATCTTTTGAAAAATCCAAGTGGACTTCGTTGAAAGGTAAGAAGAAAACTCTCAGTACAAAGGAGAATCAAATTCGTGACGATTGTTGTATAATTCGCAACCTGAAGAATTACCGCCAAGAGTGAAATTTGACCTGTAAAATGTGCAATTTCGTTTTCAGATTGGCATTTTTTGTCAAGAGGGGTCTTGTTGAAGTAGCGAGTTATTTAAGATAGGATTCCTGAGCTTCACTTTATTGCTTAGCCTCCGCTGTGCTGCGGCTTGTATGTCTGTAATAAAATTTCTAAACACGCTGCTGGGGGATCCTCAAAAAAAAGACTTAAAGAGAATCGGAAAAATCGTTGAGAAAATCAACTGGCTGGAAGAGGAATTTCAGAAAAATCTATCCGATGAGGATATCTCTAAAAAAACAGCTGAGTTTAAAGAACGCATTCAAAAAGGCGAAGAGCTCGATGCGATTTTGCCCGAAGCTTACGCCCTTTTGAAAAATGCCTGTCGCCGTCTTCAAGGCAAACATTGGCCGGTCCGAGGCTTTGACTATGCCTGGGACATGGTACCTTTCGACGTTCAGCTGATTGGAGGCGTGGTCTTGCATGAAGGTCGCATTGCCGAGATGAAAACGGGAGAAGGGAAAACGCTGGTGAGTACACTGCCGGTTTATTTAAACGCCCTCGGCGGAAAGGGAGTGCACGTGGTGACAGTGAACGACTACCTCGCTCAACGGGATAGCGAATGGATGGGCGGGCTCTATCGATTTTTGGGATTGACGACGGGCGTAGTGATGCACGGACAAAATCACGAAGAAAAAAAAACGGCTTACGGTGCGGACATCACTTATGGAACCAACAACGAATTCGGCTTCGATTATTTGAGAGACAATATGGCTCCAAGTCTCGAGGCACTGGTGCAGAGAGAACTCAATTTTGCCATTGTCGACGAAGTGGATTCCATCTTGATCGACGAGGCGCGCACCCCGCTCATTATTTCGGCACCGGCCGAGGAATCCACGGAGAAATATCAAAAATATAAGCAGCTTGTACGTTTGCTCGACGAAAAAGTGCATTACAACCTCGATGAGAAGCAACGCACGGTCACGCTCTCCGAAGAAGGAGTGAAAAAAATGGAAGAACTTCTGGGTGTGGACAACATTTATACGGAAAGCGGATTTGAGGAAGTACATCACATTGAGCAAGCGCTTCGCGCGGAGGCCGCCTACAAACAGGATGTGGATTACGTGATTAAGGACAATCAAGTGATGATTGTGGATGAATTCACGGGGCGCCTCATGCCGGGCCGACGTTTTGGTCAGGGCCTTCATCAAGCCATTGAAGCCAAAGAAGGATTGCCCATTAAAAAAGAAAGTCGAACCCTCGCGACCATTACGTTCCAAAACTATTTCCGCATTTACAAAAAACTGGGCGGCATGACGGGAACGGCAAAAACCGAAGAAGAAGAATTCCGTTCGATTTATGGATTGGATGTTTTGGAGATACCCACGCACCGACCGCTTATTCGCGTGGATAAGTCCGACATGATTTACAAAAATCGGCTCGGAAAATTCACCGCAATCACCGCCGGAGTGAAGATTTTACATGAAAAAGGGCAGCCCGTTTTAGTGGGAACCATCTCCGTGGAAAAGTCGGAAGCGCTGTCGCAAATGTTTAATGCGGAGGGAATTCCCCATACCGTTTTGAACGCCAAATTCCACGAGCAGGAAGCCGAAATTATTGCCAAAGCCGGTCAGCGCAGCGCCGTCACCATTGCCACGAACATGGCGGGCCGCGGAACGGACATCAAGCTTGGCGCAGGCGTAACAGACCTCGGCGGTTTGGTGGTGCTGGGCAGCGAACGGCACGAGGCCCGTCGCATCGACAACCAACTTCGTGGACGAAGCGGACGCCAAGGCGACCCGGGTCTTACGCAATTTTACGTGTCTATGGAAGACGACCTCATGCGCATTTTCGGCGGAGAACGCATGCAGGGACTCATGGAAAAACTCGGCCTCCCCGACGACATGCCCATTGAAAATGGTTTCATCAGCCGTTCCATTGAAAGCGCCCAAAAGAAAGTGGAGGGCCACAATTTCGACATTCGCAAACACCTCGTGGAATACGACTCCGTAATGAACATGCATCGAGACATTATTTACAAACGTCGCCGCACCCTTTTGGAGTACTCGACGGCGTCGAGCGATAAAAATAGCCTAAAAAATGAAGCCCTCCTGCTCATTGAACAAGAGGCGGAAAAAATCGTTTTGGAACATCCCCTCGACACCAAGGAAATCTTCGAATCGGTCTCCGCTCTCCATCGGGATGCCCTATCGCCCCTCGCCCGCGAATCGCTGGAAGGCTTAGACCAAGAAGGCCTCATTCAGCGCATCAAAAAATACCTCATCGATGAGTACCTCGAAAAAGAAAAAGCTCTCCCTTCACCGGATATTCTGCGCAAGGCCGAACGAGTGATTATGCTCCGCACCGTGGACATGCTTTGGATGCGCCACATCGACGAACTTAAGGATCTCCGCGAAGCCGTTTCACTCAGCGGTTACGGCCAAAGAAATCCCCTTGTCGAGTACCAAAATAAGGCCTACGAAGCCTTCGAAGAACTCATGATTCGCATTGACCAAAACACCGTCCGCGGTCTCTTTCATGTGAAAATAAATGTCCGCTTAGTACAGCAGACGCCTCAGGCGTCCGTCCCCTTCGGTCCTATTACTCCTCCTCCCAACGGGGAAATCCCGGTCACCGTTCGCGTACGCACCAACGAAGACCAAATCGAACAAAACCTCGAAGAACCCGGTCTGTTCGCCACTCAAAAAGGCACGATCAACCTAAAAGACGTCGGCCGCAACGACCCTTGCCCTTGCGGCAGCGGCAAGAAATTTAAGAAATGCCATGGGGCTTAAAAAGCTTGGTAAACTTTCACCTCTTTCTCCAAACGATCTCCCAAAAGTTCTTTAGCTTTTTTAAGTTCGTAACGAATTTGCAGCTCCATCCAAAAAAAGGCTGAATTTCCAAAGTAACGAGCGAGTCTCAAAGCCGTATCGGCCGTAATGCCTCGTTTGCCCAAAACAATTTCATTGATGCGACGGGGAGCTACGCTGATGTCTTGAGCTAAACGATTTTGATTGAGTCCAAAACACTGAATAAACTCTTTAAGAAGAATTTTTCCGGGATGAATGGGCGGATAGAGATATTTCCTGACCATAATTAAAGTTACGTAGAAAATATAACGGAATCCGTTATACAAAGTCAAGATCCAAACCTGAAGAATCGATGCCCGGGCAAAGCTTTGCAGGTTAAGAAAGTGAAAGAAATCCAGGATTTCCTTGTCGCCAGACCTTAATAAACCTGTTGTCGAAGCTCCAACAACAAAACTTTGACTTTTTATGGGGGGGGGTAGTCTTTCAGCAGTTTGAATTTTACTCTTCACAAAAGCTTCCATGCTGAAAAATCCACGCAAGATCCTCTCCGTACTGGTCTTTATTTTAATGATCTGGGGCAACTATTCTTTTTTTGACCGCTATCTGGCTCTCAAAATAGAAGTACCTGCTTCGATGGACTTCGCAATCGATGAAAATATCTACACTACCGATCATTACTCTCAGAATGCCGATGGCACTTTTGAAGAGACTGGTCCAGGAACCATTTTGGACCCCTACCAGGACCTCCCTGGCGACGATCCGGTTTTTCTCGGGGCTTACAACGCGGATCTTGATGCGGATGGGAAACTCACCATACAAGAAGCCCATGTTTTTCAGGTAGTAGCACGAATAGGCCAGCTGAAACATCCAATAAATAATATCACCGACAACATGCTGTTATGGTTCGGTTGGATTCTGATGATCGTAGATGCTATAGGTCTCGGCTTCGTAGTTTCTCCGTGGCTTAAAAAAACCTAGACTACTGTATCACGCACCTTCACTTCCTTTTCTAAACGTTCTTCGAGGAGATCTTTTTGCAGCTCAAGATCATAATGTGACTGGGCGTTAATCCAAAATTGAGGAGTCATTTTAAAGTAACGAGCCAATCGTAAAGCAGTATCTATTGAGACACTCCTTTCCCCATGAACGATCTCATTAATTCGCCTGGGTGGCACTCCGATGTCTTTTGCCAAACGATATTGAGTAATCCCTAAAGGCTCCAAGAATTCTTCTAGTAAGATCTCACCGGGATGTATTGGGGCAAGTTTTTTTTTCATAATTTAGTGGTAGTCAACTATTTCGACGTTATAAGCATTTCCTTGATTCCAGTTGAAACAGATTCTCCATTGTAGGTTGATTCTAATACTGTACTGACCTTCTCGATCACCCTGAAGCGATTCTAAACGATTGGAGGGCGGCACTTCCAGATCATGAAGCTGATCTGCGTAATGAAGTACATAAAGTTTTTTCTGAGCTCTTCTTGAAAGATTTTCAGGGATTCTTTTTGAAAACTCACGGAAGAACAAATTTTCTGTGGACTTGTCTTTAAAACTTTTGATCATACAAATGATAACGCGTCGCGTTAATAGTGTCAAGGGTAGATCTAAAGTCTAAGACCAGATTTCAAATAAATCAAAAACACCAAATCAGCCAAACCCGTTAAAACCTGCTGTCGAAGCTCCAACAACAGTGATAACGCCTTCCGTTATGCAGAAATCAGTTTTTACTCTGAAAAAACCACCGCTAGCGGGGGATTTGCAGGTTGAGAAAGTGTCACCGAGTATAAAGGCTCGTAAACTAAAAAAGATCCAGCTATAGCGTGGATCATCTTTAGTGAGGGCATGCCTTTTGGCCGAATTTGGTACAAATATATGCTCCGCATTCGCGTCCTATCGGTCAACTTTTCAAAGATCCCGACCCCAGAACTACATAGCTCAACAGGTGTGCGTCCCATAAATGAAAGGAACCTGCGAGTGTGTACTCACTCTTCTATCTTGCGGAGGGATCATTTGTAATTTAGCACTCGAAGAGTGAGACTGCAAGGTCTTCAGTCCTCATCCCCAAAGAAAACCTGTCGTGGCTTGCTGCCTTGAGCACTGCCCACCACACCGGCTTGTTCAAGAAGGTCAATAATGCGAGCCGCACGGGAGTAACCAATGCGCAGATAACGCTGCAAGGAAGAAGTTGAGGCCGCTTTGCGATTCCGCTTTAAACATTCGACAGCCAGCTGCACGAGCTCTTCGTCCGACTTGGATTCGGCGGGAATGTCGGGCACCCCTTGCACACGAGTTTTGGCCGTTTCCTTGGAAGTGATGTCATGCACATAGCTGGGTTCGTGGGTGAGCTTGAGGCGATTCGTGACCTTTTCAATTTCTTTGGAGGAAACGTAAATTCCCTGAATACGCACGGGCTTGGCCATGGTTCCGGAGAGGTAGAGCATGTCTCCATTTCCCAAAAGATCTTCGGCGCCGTTGGTGTCCAAAATAGTGCGAGAATCTACGGAGGAAGCGACGGTAAAAGCAATACGAGTGGGAATGTTGGCTTTGATGAGACCCGTAATAACGTCTACGGAAGGTCGCTGCGTGGCCACAATAAGATGCATGCCCACCGCTCGCGCCATCTGGGCAATGCGACAAATGGAAGCCTCCACTTCTTTTTGAGCTTGCATCATGAGGTCCGCCAATTCATCGATGACAATCACAATTTTGGGCATTTTTTCGGCGGTTTTTTTGTCGGCGTTATAGTCGTAAATACTACGATGTCCCGCTTCCGCGCAAACCTTATATCGTCTATTCATTTCGGCCACCGCCCAACGCAGCGCGGTTGCGGCTTTTTCGGGATCGGTAATGACGGGCGTGAGAAGGTGCGGCAAACCGTTGTAAGTGGAAAGTTCCACCTGCTTAGGGTCAATCATAATGAATTTGAGTTCCTTCGGAGAATTGTTGTACAAAAAGGAAAGAAGGAAACTGTTGAGTCCCACTGATTTTCCGCTTCCCGTGGCCCCCGCAATTAAGAGATGTGGCATCTTGGCAAGGTCGGCGACCATGGATTTACCCGAAACATCACGACCAAGGGAAATTTTAATTTTTGAACTTTCTCTGATGTAGACATCCGTTTCCATCATTTCACGCATGTGGACGGTGGACCGCACAGCGCTCGGAATCTCAATCCCCACCAAGGATTTTCCGGGAATGGGCGCTTCAATACGAACGGCCGGTGCCGCCAAAGCCAAGGCAATATCGTTTTTCAGCGACGTGATTTTAGAAAGCTTCACCCCATCCGCCGGTCTCAAGGTGTACTGCACCACCGTGGGCCCCACATGGACCTCATGCATACTCACATCAATTCCAAACTGTTCCAGCTTCGTTTTAATAAGATCCGCTTTACGTTTAAGATCATTTTCATCGATTTCGATGCTGTCCTTGCCAATCTCCAACAGATCGAGCGTGGGGTAAGCCCACAACACTTCCTCTGCTTCTTTGCCTTTGTCATCGATCACAACGAGTTCGTCGTCATCCTCTTCTTCTTTTAATTTCGCCTCCGCTTGCGCTTCGGCGTGCTCCAGCGTAGCCTTTTCTTCCATCTCCTTCAAAGTAAGTTCCTTTAAAGTCATGCTGAACAGCTCTTCTTCTTTTCTACGCTCGCTTTCAGCGAGTGGGGGAGATACAATCTTGAGCTCGTCCTCCAAACTACTCTCATGAGTGATGTTAAATTCGGGTGTGGCCACGTCTATCACTTTTTTCATCATTCGAGGTGTCGGCGTGATGAAGCGCATGATGGTTCCCAAGCTAATCTGCAGGGTGAGTAAAATCCCAATCAAAAAAGTGGCCGTCAAAAGGACATAAGCCCCAATCCGGCCAAAGGCTGCGCTAAAAAGAAAACTCGATACAAAACCAATGTAACCTCCAGCTTCTCCTTTTTCGGCAATCTCAAGGAGATCGCCCTCCGGCACACCCATGTGTACAAACCCGAGCAGCGAAGCAGTAATAAAGAACATCCCCATGAGCCTGGCGAGTCCCCAGTTGATTTTCTTCGAAAAAAACACTGAAACCCCCATGAGTAAAAGGGCAAAAGGTACCGCCCCCAGCCCCACTCCGAACACCGGCCGAAGACCGGCGACCCACAGCTCTCCCAAAACTCCCAACTGTTGATTCAGCGAAAGCCAGGTCAAAGCCGCCAGCGCCAGGTACAAAACCGCCCAAATTTCCCGCATGATGTGACTTTCCACCTCAAAGCTGAGCGCAGGAATCTTTTTTCTTCGAGTTGTCCTTCTTCGAACCATCCGACGACGAACCATTATTGACCAGATTAATCGACCCCCATCCTATCAGGAAAGCTTGAAAAAAGGAAGCTAAGCTGGTACAGTCGTACACCTTTAAAGAATTTTATGCATCAGCGCTTCCCTTTCGTGAACTTTGAACCCGGAGAAAGTCCCTTGATCCTGGACATGCCTCATAGCGCCATCCCTCACCCGAAGGATTTTGACCATTATCCTGAAGCCATCCTGGAAGTTGTCCGATTCAAGAGCGAAGCCGTTCAAAGAACACTGAACCTTGGGGTTGATCATGCCGTTCCTTTCATTACAGGTTTTCACGAAAGAGTTCACGATGCTCGCGTGTGGACCACCTTTCCGCGAGTACTTTTGGATTTGAATCGTGCATCTGAAGAAGTCGATGCGCTGTCCGTGGAAGGGTCACCCGAAGGCGCTCATGCACATGGCTTGATTTGGAGGGGCACGGTAGCCACAGGAATTAATTTAAACGCTTCCTCTGAAGAGGTTCAAGAGCGGCGGAAGCGCAAATGGAGGATATTCTAAGCAGGCCCTACACTCGGGAAGAATTCGCTGAAATTCGGGCTCATGTTCAAGAACCCTACCAAAGAGCACTCGCTGCGGCCATCAACCAAGCCCGAAATCGTTTTGGAGCAGCCATTGTTTTAAGTCTTCACACTTTCCCATTAAATCGACCGGGAAGATTGAACACAGGAAGGTACGCGGGCGCTTATGTTTTGGGCGAAGAGATGGCACGCGGCTCTTTAAAAGAAAGAACCGGCCTTCCCGACCTGATTATGATTTCCAACGGCGGTCTGGCGGCGGCACCTCGGGTCCTTGAAGTTATTCGCAGCAATTTTGAAGACCGTGGCTATAAGGTGGAAGATGGCGAAGGACCGCTTAAAGGTGACCACGGAACCACAGCCATGTATGGAAGACCGCGTGAAGGAGTCCATGTGGTTGGTATGGAGTTTGTTCCACATGGAATTGAAATTGGACGTGCGAAAGGAAGGCTGGATCTGGACCAAGAAGGTGCCGAGCGAACGAGCGGAATTTTTCACATGACTTTTAATCGACTCAGCCAACTGAAACCAGAAGAAATAAACGAACAGTAAGGTCAAAGGACCATTTGTGCGCACGCACATCTTTTTGCTAGTATCCCCGCATGAAACGTTTATACACTTTAGCATGCTCGGGACTCCTCATCCTGCAACTTTTTTTGATCCTCGGGAAAACCTGGTGGTTCTTTGAGCTCTTTACTCACTACAGTGTCTACTACGCCCTCATCACTGCCCTTCTCATCCTTATCGCCATTCCCCTTAAAGCCTGGAAAACCGCTTTAGTTTTAGCGGTCCTATTCAGCATAAACCTTGCAAGTTTCGCACCGTATTTGCAGATTTTCCCAAAACCGGCCGCGGAAGAACCCACCCTCGGCATCCTCAGCCAAAACTTCTACTTCACGAACGACAACTTTGAAGAAATTCAGTTTCTTCTCGACCAAAACGATCCGGACATTTTTGTGATTCATGAAGCGGGCCCGCAGTGGCAAAACGCCCTTCCCAAATTTTCAGCCGACTACCCAACCCTCTACCTCACCGCGGAAACCGGCGTGAATGGCATTCTCGTGGGCAGTAAAACTCCGGGTAATTTTGAAGAAATTCCGCTAGGCGGCAAGTTCGGGCTCGAATTTATTCCTGATTCCCAAAATTATCGTGTTCTAGCCGTGCATCCTTTTGCCCCACTCAGTGAAGGCTATGCCGCCGAAAGAAATGCTCAGTTTACGGACATTGTAAGTTACGTAAAATCGAGCAGCCTCCCCACTTTAGTGGTGGGCGACTTCAATTCGGCACCTTGGTCTCCCTCCTTTCAAGAACTTCTCACAAACAGTGGCCTTCAAGACACTCGCCTAGGCTTTGGGCTCATCCCCACTTGGCACGCCCACAACTTCCTCTTCCAACTTCCCATCGACTACGTTCTCACCAATGCCGGTTTTGAGACTCTTTCGTTTAAACGGACAGCAAAAACCTCTGCCGATCACTGGGGAATTTTTGCGGAACTTAAGCTTTCCAAGTAACAATAAAACCTAGTACCGCTTTAAGCGGTTACGCTTCGCTTCGCGTATTTTACAGGTTTTACAGGTTGAGTTTCACTCTGCAGAGTGGTTTTTACTCTGTAATTTTGTACAAAGGCTGGCGCGGCCGGTTGAGACAGGGTTTCCATCCTTTCCGCCCAATCGCCATCTGTTTCGGAGGTGGCGATGGTGGCTACTTTACCTACAGACTCTTTGCTCATTCCGGCCAGTTTGGCTGCAAACTCGTAAATGTTTCCCACTCCCATTCTCTCCCATTTCATGTGTCATTTCCCGTTTGGAAAATACTGGCGCTTTATTCAAAGTAGACATACCAAGTTCGGCGAGCGATCACCGCAACTTCCGCACGAGTGATGTCGTTGCCAGGTTTAAAGGTGCCATCGCTATAGCCTTCGGAGATACCGTTTTCATCGGCCTCCACAATTGCCCAAGCGTACCAATCGCTGGATTCCACATCACTGAAATCGATATCACTGTCGTCCACATCGTAATCATCCACACCGGCGATGCGCATCATCATGATCATAGCCTCCGCACGGTTGATTTCTTCATTGGGATGGAACATTCCATCTGTATACCCTTCCACATAACCTTCAGAGGTAGCATAAGTGATGTAAGAGTAGTACCAATCGCTGGATTCCACATCATCATAGTCCACGTCACTATCAGCCACGACGGTAAGCCCCGCATTGAGTAGAGCAATCTTTAAGAATTCAGCACGAGTGATAGCACGACTGGGTTCATAAGTAGTTGCCGTTGCTCCATTCACAATGTCATTATCGTACAAAATACAAATAGAAATTTCTGCAAAGTTTCCAGCCGTATCAGTGAAAGTGTCACTGCAATCGGCATCATAATCCTCGGCATCCGCCAGGAAATTTTCTTCGTCGAGTGGATCGGTATCGGTAGCCACTTCCGCCCCGTCACTAATTCCATCGTCATCAGTATCGACATCGTTTTCATCCGTTCCCAAGTCAGCCTCATCATCATCATCCAATCCATCTCCGTCACTGTCCTCTTCAATCACTTCGTCTTCGTCTGCCAAAGGATCCGTGCCGGCGTCCACTTCATCTCCATCGCTCTCCCCATCATTGTCCGTATCGGAATCGGTAGGGTCAGTTCCTAGATCTACCTCTTCGCCATCATCAATTCCATCACTATCGGAATCGGAATCCATAGGATCAGTCCCCAGGTCTACCTCTTCACCATCCTCCAAACCATCGTTATCGGAATCCACATCGGTTTCATCCGTTCCCAAGTCAGCCTCATCATCATCATCCAATCCATCTCCGTCACTGTCCTCTTCAATCACTTCGTCTTCGTCTGCCAAAGGATCCGTGCCGGCGTCCACTTCATCTCCATCGCTCTCCCCATCATTGTCCGTATCGGAATCGGTAGGGTCAGTTCCTAGATCTACCTCTTCGCCATCATCAATTCCATCACTATCGGAATCGGAATCCATAGGATCAGTCCCCAGATCCACCTCTTCGTCATCCTCCAAGCCATCGTTATCGGAATCTACATCGGTTTCATCCGTTCCCAAGGCAGCTTCTTCTACATCGGTAAGACCCTCTCCGTCGGTATCCGTTCCATCATCGGTTGGATCCGGTTCTTCCGTGGCACTTTCTTCCAAATGGAAGGTAGTGGTCACTTGTGAGGAGCTTGCACTCGTACGTTCACCACTAAACACACTGTCCGAAGTGTCATAACCTGTGGCAGAAATTTGTACCAAAGGCTCACTATCAGAAAGAGAAATAGGGCAACCGTATTGGCCGCTACCTATATAGTCGCACGTAAGATCCAGGTCGTCCCCGGCTTTTACCGTAGCCGTAGAAAGCAAATTGCCAGTCGTATTTTTTACAGTTGCAATGTACCCATAGCGTAAGACATAGGTTTCTTGAGCCTGAGACAGGTTCCCTGCGTTTCGGTTGGTGATAGACCCTGTTAGTGCTACATAACCATCCGTATACACATAAGCCTCTGCTCCACTACCATCATTACCAATATCCACCGCACAGTAGGCCTCTGCGCCGTCAATAATACAATCCACCGGAGGCGCTCCGGCGGTCGCCTCTTCAATGACCACTTCCGTTCCTATTGTATTCTCTGCCATCAAAAGATGGCTATATCCCATATCGAAATCATCATAGAGAGTTTCGCCGAAATCCAGGCTTACTTGGCGATCTTCTCCAACAAAACCGGAAGGCTCAATGGAAAGCTCGTACTCAGAGCCTGCAGAGGGGTCGACAGCAAAACCATAGAGTCCATCCCCAAGCTCTTCAAAAGAATAAATGGTCTCATCCCCACCCGAAGTTTCACTCAGAGTAAAATCCCCTTCCTCCAATCCTTCAATGGCATAACCCAACTCATCGAGCACCTCAAGCTTCAAATTATAGTCAATAATTCCAACTTGCGAAGCAGTGGCGGTAGTGGCGCTGGAATACTCTTCGACAATATGCATTCGTACGTAGTACATGGAAAAGGAACTGCCAACCGTTGACTTCACCCAGTCGGTAGGACGTTGCCAAGTTAGAGCAAAGACCCCTGTTGTAGAATCGTCTTCAATGTTATAATCCGTGTAACCAAGTGTATTCTCATTCCCCTCTACATCCAGTTCAGTCCAAGAAGAGCCATTCCAATATTCAATATCGTATCTTCCTTCTTCTCCCATTCCAAGATCAAGAGAACTGTAACCACTCACTGAAGTATAAATGTCAATGGCAAAACCCTCAAACATTTGAGGGTAGCCAAAGTACATTGCATCGCTGAGATCCGTAGGAACGCTCACATCATTCGTACCGGCATCTTTTGCGTCGGTGGTATCATTCATAGCGAGACAGAACAGACTGTTACAGTAATAGTAAGCATCCACCCCATCATTCGCCAGGTTCACACCCGAATAGGCAAATGCCACTTGTGGAAGTAGCACCGCCAACAGCATTGGCAGGCTGAGTAAGGAGATAAGCTTTTTCATATTAAAGGTGTTAAAGGTGTTATAAGATTAGGAGGATGGCGGCTTTAAGCCAGAACGTGAGTTGTAAAACGGCAGTCCATCAAGGAGATAAACATGGGATGAGTGTACTTAAAAAACTCGGGTCTGTAAAATATTTTATGTAAAAGGATTAAACACATTGGTAGAAATAGCCATTTCTTGATCTGCCACTGACACTCCCGCAAAATGGCTCCCCGTAGGGCGTTCTCTAAGTCCACTTCCGTCACTGAACCTGTAGCCGGCAAGGCTGAACTTGCAGAACGTGATACCAGGTTTTACTTCACATCCAAAAGCACCTGCCCTCGCACATACATCCGACTGAGCTCGGTTTCTTCACTATTGCTAAAAGAGCCATCCATATTTTCGATGTACACTTTCACACGAATTTCATTGTTCTCCGCCGTCAAAGACAGGTCCTCGGGATCGAAACTGAACTTGTCGAGTTCCGTGCCGGAATCCCATTTTATATGCAAATCAAGAAGAGATAAATTCAACTCTGACTCTTCGTAAGTGATGAGCAAATTACCACTCTCACCTAAAGACACACTCATATTTTCCTCCTCGGAATTCCATGAATAGGAACTTGGTTCTGAGGCGTAACCGTAGTCATCAAAACTTTGATCGAGAGTGAAAAGTACGTCGTAGCCGGAAACATCATAAAGAAGGGACCCCTGGGCACCGTATTGGAAGTACAAAGGATCCTCAACGTAATGTCCCCAATAACTAAACTCCAATCCAATTTGATCCATAAAAAAAGTCGGAACATCCACGTCGGGCTGATCCTTCACTCCCAGTTCAATGGTTCCCCACTCTTCTAAATCGGTCAAACGATCCCGATCTGCCAAATACTGCACTATCCCACTGATTTCAATGGTTACGGCATCGGTCACCGAATCAACTTCCACTTTTTGAATCGTCCCATCCTTAAGAGCTCCAATTTCCGTGAGCAGCATTTCAAGCCTTGCGATTTGGCTGTAAACGGAAAGGCTGAAAATCCCCCAAGGCCCGAAGGAAAAAAGAAAGGCGGTGAGAGCCGTCACCAAAAAAGCGACTTGAAGTTGCTTCGCTTTTGATCGCAAGTAGTAAAAACAAAGGCCGGTGAGAATGAGACCGAGCAGCACCCCCAGATAGCGCATTTCTGTTAAACCGTACTGGGAAATTCTTTGAGACAGCGCAATAAAGTAAACGGCCAAAAAAGGAAGCAGCAAGGCAAAGCCCCACTTGAGCCAGGATTTTTGCCAGGGGTACGACAGAAAATAGGTGGCGAAAATCACCATGGAAAGATACAAAACGGGATAAGCCACTTGCCCGGAAGGCCATTCCCAAGTGATTAAAATCTGAGCGACATAAACCCCCAAAATACCAAAATAAAGAAAAGAAATTGGAAGTAAAAGGTAGTAAGCAATGGGCTTCACAAAATGGGGGTAGTCGTGAACGGATTCAAACTCGCGATACTGATGCGGCAAACCCACATGGGCGAAAACAGGAAGGAAAAATGAAAACCCGAAGAGCCAGATTGTTTCTTCCCAACGCCAATCAATATTCACTTCAAAGAGAACACGAATTGAGAAGAGCGCGAGCTGCAAGGACACCGTCAAAATGAGCGTGCAAAGTAAAGCCAATGCTATAACAAAGGCCAAGCGTTCAACGTAAACCCAAAATCCATTATTGGGATCTTTCTTCCAACGTGGCAAAAACAGCAAAGTCGAATAAAAAGCCAAGCCCCATAAAGCGGCACGCAGAGGTGTCATTTGTGAGTAGACATCGCTTTGAAGCCAGTAGAAAGCAGCGGCGAGAAGCGCAGCAAAAAGCAAAGTCCATTTCCGTAAGCGGAACAATTGAATCGCTGTAAAGAGGGGCAAGACAACCCAAATGGTCATTTGAAGCCGCACTAAAATTTCTTCCCAAGGAGAATCATAAAAGTCGGTCCAAATCATATATTCTCCCAAAGCAAACCCTGCCAAAATCAAAATCATACTGAGCGGATAGCGCGAAAATGCCTGCTTAGTTTGAGTCCAAACAGTCTGAAAGAAAGCTTTGAATTTCATAGCGTAAGTTAAGTGACTTGAGACTAGCATATATGTTAGCATAGCGCCACTATGATCAAAACCCGCTTCGCCCCATCCCCCACCGGCTACCTCCACATTGGAAGCCTGCGAACAGCGCTGTACTCCTATTTATACGCCAAAAAACACAAGGGAATTTTCGCCTTGCGCATAGAAGACACCGACCAAAAACGTTACGTGGAAGGAGCTGTGGAAAGTCTGCAAAACACCTTGAAATTTTTTGGCCTGCATTGGGATGAAGAGCCCCTCTTCCAATCCCGGCGCACAGAAATCTACATGAAATACGCCAAGCAGCTCATTCTGAAAGGGGCCGCTTATCCCTGCTTTTGCACTTCCGAACGCCTCGAGGAAATGCGCAGCGAGCAGCAAGCAAAAAAACTCCCGCCCAAATATGACCGTCGCTGCCTGGGGCTTTCACAAAAAGAAATCGACGAGCTGCGCGAGAAAGGCGCGCCCTACGTCATCCGCCAACAAATCCCCAACAGAGAAATCACTTTTACGGACCTCATTCGCGGTCCGGTGACTTTTCACGGAAACGATGTGGATGACCAAGTTCTTATTAAATCTGACGGTTTCCCAACCTACCATCTGGCCAACGTGGTGGATGATCATGAGATGGAAGTGACTCACGTGATTCGTGGCGAAGAATGGCTCCCCAGTGCGCCCAAGCACATTTGCCTTTACGAAGCCCTGGACTGGCAAGCTCCGGAATTTGCTCACCTCCCTCTGCTTCTCAACCCAGATCGCAGCAAACTTTCAAAGCGCCAAGGAGACGTGGCGGCTGAAGACTTTATTAAGAAAGGCTACCTCAAAGAGGCGATGATCAACTTCATTGCCTTCCTCGGCTGGAACCCGGGAACCGAAGAGGAAATTTTTACGATGGATGAACTCATAGACCGTTTTTCCCTCGATCGAGTTCAGAAAGGTGGCGCCGTATTCAATCTCGAAAAGCTCGATTGGTTCAACGGCGCTTATATTCGTAAAAAGTCTCCTGAAGAACTCGGCGAATTGATTCTTCCATACCTCCAAAAAGAAGCTTGGTACGAAGATCGCCTTGTAACACAGTTAAGGGACGAACAGAAAAATGCTCGCGTCACTTCCGTCCAATCTCGCATGAAAACCCTGGCCGATGCTCCCGCCTTACTCAAACCTTTCCTACTCGACGAGCTTGATTACGACCCTAAGCTTTTCCTGAACGACAAGATGAAAGTGGACAAAGCGATGGCCATCCTGGCTCTGGAAAATTCTCTTCCCGCCCTGGAAGCCCATGAAGATTTTGAAAATGAGGAATCGCTTAAAGCTTGCCTCGTGAAAGTTATAGAAAAACTGGGTGTAAAAAACGGCCAAGTGCTCTGGCCGCTTCGAGTGGCTTTAAGCAATGAAGAGTACTCTCCCGGCGGATTTGAAATGGCTCGTATTTTGGGCAAAGAAGCCACTCTCAAGAGGCTAAAAAGGGCTCTTGACAAGTTAAAGGAATAAGCTTATTCTATTTTAAGGCTTTAACCTAAACTTTATGTCCAGCTCCGCCCACTCCCCCGAGGTCCCAGATGAACTCAGCGTTGCAAGAGAGGCTCTGAAAAATAAAGGTGCCATGGAAAAGGTCCGTGGACAATTGAAAGGACCTTTGGTCCTAGCCGCCGAAGGCCTGCGCAAAGCTCCTGGAAGAGACTATTTATATGAAAAATGGGCCTCTATGGACGCTGCTGAAAAGAGAAAAACTCTGAGCGACCCCTCTCTGTTCCAGCAACTGATCATGCTCAGCAATCCCTACTCCTTTTTAAAGGGATTGAAAGGAGGTTTTGATCGACAAGTGTTTGCTTGCTTACTGCTCATGGTAGTTATTGGAGGGGAAGGGGAAGATGAAAGCATCGCTCAAGAATTCTTAGCACCTGATCAGGTAGAAGGCATCGTAAGCAAACTGTGTAGCTTGGTGAGTTTTGTTCAACCTGAGTTTGCAGTAGTGGTAGAAGCGCTCAATGTAAAAGCCTTGGGTCGCGACCAATTGAATCAACTGTTCATTGAAGTCCGAGAAGAAATAGGCCCAGTACCAACAACGGTTGCAGAAGAACACAATAAAGTCGTCGCCGCGGACCCCGAAGCAGGACTCAAAAAAGCGGCTTAAAAAAGTCTAGGCATGAGCTTCGAAAGGGCGTATCATAGGGTATGTCCTTTTTTGTTCCCATATGAACTTTCACGAACTTAAAATTATTGTCGGTCAGATTAAAAGAAGCATGCGTTGCCCGGTGTGCAACGGGAAATACACCGATGAAACCATTGATGTTATTGGAAGCATCAATCAAGATGAAAGCTTTTTTCATGCTTTTTGTCCAAATTGTGAAGATGCGTCTTGTATTCATGTGAACTGCGATCTGGAATCGGTCCCCATGGGAAGCGACATTCGTCTCGGGTCAGCCCCACGAATGGAGCACATCAGTTCAAACGAAGTGCTGGACATGTATAATTTCTTGAAAGGCTTCGGCGGTAATTTTGAAGGAATTTTTAAAGAAGAAAAACTCTCATGAAAACTTTTCACTCTTTTTTAGTAAGCGCTCTCATCCTAAGCACCTTGGGTGCATCCGGCTGTGCAGAGAATATTTTGAAAGCAAAGGATGAAACCGTGGAAGCGGTAGATAACCTAAAGAATGAAGCCACGGAAATTAAAGAAGGCGTGGAGGAAAAAATCGATCAAGTGAATGAGGCTAAAGAAGACGTGGAAGAGGCCGTGGAAGCAGTGGGCGAAGCGACGAACAGTCTCAAAGAAATTACTGAGTAAGTTTTGATTTAGTCGCTTCAAGGCAGTCTTTTTTAATTCGCTCGCTACGCTCGCGTTATGGAAAATTTCCTCGCCCAAATTAAGGACCGAGCCAAGAAAAATCCGGCGCGGCTTGTTTTTGCGGAAGGAAGCGAGGCTCGAGTGCTCGAGGCGATTCAAATCATAGAGTACGAAGGTTTAGCGCTGCCCCTGACTTTTGAGGATCCTGTAAAAGATCCTCATTTTGAAGATTTTGTGCAAAAGTTTATGGCACTTCGAGGGGCAAGCGAAGCGGAAGCTCGAAGCAAAATGCAAAATCCACATTACTTCGCAACGATGATGGTGCAAGAAGGCTTGGCGGATGGAATGATTGCCGGCCCCATGGCCACTTCCCGCGAGCGTATTTTGCCGGCGCTCGAAATCATTAAAACAAAAGAAAAATTCCATAAAGTTTCGGGCTTCCTTTTTATGATTTTACCGGCGGATGTGGATAGCGATGCCGCGAATGGAGGAGTTTTACTCTTTGCCGATTGCGCCGTTAACGTGGAACCCGACGTAAAAACTCTGGCCGATATTGCCATTGATAGCGCCGAAACAGCAAAGCGTTTTGGAGTGGAACCGGTAATTGCAATGCTTTCTTTTTCAACGGCAGGCTCTTCCGACCATCCACTTGCAAAAAAAGTTCGCGAAGCCGCAGCTCTTGTAAAATCACGCCGTCCCGACCTTATTGTGGAGGGAGAAATGCAAGTGGATGCCGCGCTCATGGACCAAATTGGGGCACTCAAAGACCCCGGCTCCCCTGTGGCCGGACACGCCAATGTGCTCATTTTTCCTGATTTGGAGTCGGGAAATATCGGGTATAAACTTGTTGAACGCCTAGCTGGTGCCAAAGCCATTGGACCTATTTTACAAGGCCTGAAAAAACCCGTGAACGAAATATCCCGAGGCTGCACGGTGGAAGATATTGTGAATTTGGCAGCCATCACTTCCATTGAAGCCCAAAACCTAAATTTTCGTTCTTAGTCATTCTTTACAAACAACTTTTCCGAAAGCCGCCATTTTCGAAGTGCCCTAAAAAAAGGAAGGATGGAAAGGTGGTAACGCAAAATAACAAAGCGTCGAATGAGCCAAGCAAAAAATCCCGTAAAAAGGACGGGGCCCGCTTTGAAGAGACCAAATTTTCCACCGAGAGGAAGTAAAAGCCACTCAAAGCCCGGCTTAAACGAAAGCAAGGGTCGAGACTTAATGATTCTAATGATGTTTTCAGCCACCAAAGCTCCTTGCAACTTGGCAACACTGGCGAGCATTGGGAATCGCGAGCCGCTGTGGCGCGGATTGCTAAGGTAAGCATTATCACCCGCAGCAAAAATGCGGTCATGCCCAACCGATTGAAGGCTGCTATTCACGCGGATTGCTCCTTGTGACTTTGAATCGGCTAAATTTTCGAGCAGAGGATTAACTCGAACCCCGGCGGTCCAAATAAGCAACTCACTCGGAAGCGTTTTTCTTACCTTCTGAGCATCCAAAATTTCCACTTTTTCAGGGGTAACTTTTGTGATGTGATAATCACAATATAAACAAACCCCAAGTTTTTGAAGCCTTTCCTTGATAAGCACACTTCCATTGAGGTCGAGTCCACCGAGTTCTTTTCCATTTTGGATAAGCTGCACATGGACTTTCGAACGAGGATAATGGTATTTCCTACACAACTTTGTAAGAGAGGTGTGAAGCTCGCAAGCAATTTCCACTCCGGTTGAACCTCCTCCACCAACGGTAATATGGACCGACCGTTGAGATTTTTTTTGGTAAAGTTCAAAAAACAAATGGTCCAACGCACAGTTCAATTTAAGTCCATCGCGCACAGTTTTGAGAGAGTAGGCTGATTTTTCAATACCGGGAATATTGAAAAAATTCGTCACGCTCCCCAGAGCGACAACAAGAATATCGTAAAAGATTTTTTTGCCTTTTGCTGACGCACCTCCCTTTAAGTAAACGACCTTCTTTTTGGGATCGATTCGAAGCACTGAGTCCTGAATAAACTGCACTCGCTCAGGATCCACCAAGCTGGCAATAGGAGTAGCGACCGTCGCTTTTAAACGCACCAAACATTCCTCGGTGATTTCCTTGTTGAAAGCCGTAGCCACTTCATAAAGATCAGCCTTAAGTACATGCACATCACTTTCATCAACAAGAGTAATGCGCAGTTGTTCCGGCGCGCGCGCAGATAATTTTTGAGTACAAGCAAGGCCCGCTACACCGGCGCCTAAAATGACAACATGTTTTACCATTTAAGTATTTTTACCTCTGCAGGGTCGTCACCATTTTCAACAATGTATTTTTGATGCTCTTCAATTTTTCCATTCAAAAATTTCAAGAGCTGAGCCTTCTTTTTGGCCACCGATTTATTGCGTTTCGAAGCTTGAGTGATGAGGTCCATGGCAAGATGATAAAAATCAACTTTGTTCTGCACTTTGAGGTCAAAAGGCGTCGTGGTGGAACCATGCTCCTCATAACCGTGAATACTAAATCGCTTGGAACTCACATAGGGCCAAAGAATTTGCTCGATGTCATTCGTGTAACCATGGTAGTTGAAAACAACGGGGCGATCTTTAGTGAAATATTGATTCATTTTTTTCTCTTCCACTGCAGCGCTAGCTGCAGTTTGAGCCGGCTCCGCGTGATCACCCAAACACAGCGCGGTGAGCTCGGAAACATTCACATAGCGAAGTTTCATTTCCGGTACCAGTTTTTTGCAAAGTTTCACGGCAAGAAGAGCCTCTTGAGTCATGTAGTCTCCGGCGGAAGCTAAAACAACGTCAGGGTCTTTTGTACCCTCGCGTCCACCCACCCACTCCCAAATACCAATCCCATTTTTCGCTTGCTCTCGGGCTTCCTTGAGCGAAAGCCATTGAGGAACGTCGCGTTTCCCGGCCACAATGGCACAAATATAATTTCGTTTTTTATAAACCTCCTCGAGCGCGACCAAAAAGCTATTCGCGTCCGGCGGGTAGTAGATTTGGCAGAACTCGCCATGTTTTTCCAAAATATTGCTGACAAAACTTGGATTTTGATGAGAGTATCCGTTGTGATCCTGCCTCCAGCCCACACTGGTGAGCAAATAAACAAGAGGAGGAACGGGCCTACGCCACTTCACTTTGAAGCTTTGCTTTAGAAATTTTGCATATTGGTCAAGCATGCTCGCAATGATGGTGAGAAAAGCTTCGTAGCTGGGGAAAAATCCAAAACGGCCCGTCAGGGTGTAACCCATCATCCAGCCTTGCAAGCTATGCTCGGAAAGAATTTCAACAATGCGGCCACCCACTTGCATATGTTCATCATTTTTTTGGAGGGGCCACAAAAAGTCGCGGCCCGTAGCCTCAAAAATAGCCCCGAGTAAATTGGATTCCAGTTCATCCGGACAAAAAATGCGGAAGTTTTTTGGATTCAATCTCACAAGATCGCGCAAAAACTTCGCTCCCACCGGGGTACTTCCGCTATGAATTTCTCCATGCTTTTTAAACTTGAGCGCGTACTTTTCCAAAGATGGAAATTTCAAGTTTTTCACCAAATTCCCGCCAATGGCATGCGCACACATTCCAATGCGAAGTTTTCCGTTTACTACAAACTCCACCACTTCGGGCTTGGGTCTTCCTTTCGAATCGATGAGTTCTTGAACTTTATAAATTTTGAGCCAACTTTCTATGGCCTTCAAAGCTGCGGGGTCGTCTTTGGGATGACCCACGGGAACTCCATGCGAATGAAAAGAACCCTCCACACTATGACCATGAAATTTCTGTATGCCCTTCCACCCTTTCGGAGAGCGTAGCAGTATCACCGGCCACTTAGGCTTTAAAACCGCCTTTTTTCGAGATCGCTTTTGAATGGACCTAATGATTTGGTAAGCCTTTTCCATGGCGACGAGCATTTTCATTTCAAGATTTGGCGCCTCAATAATAAACGGTTCATAACCATAACCCACAAACAGCGAGCGAAGTTCCTTGTCATCCATACGCCCGAACAAAGTGGGATTGGAAATTTTATACCCGTTGATATGCACAATAGGGAGCACCGCTCCCGAGTTCTTCGGGTTCAGAAACTTGTTGCTATGCCAAGCGGCGGCAATAGGGCCGGTTTCCGCTTCACCATCACCCACCACGGCCACCGCAATTAAGTTTGGATTATCCATCACCGCCCCATACGCGGTGGCCAAACTGTAACCAAGCTCGCCTCCTTCCAAAATAGACCCGGGAACACCCGGCGTCACGTGGCTGGGAAAGGCCGTATGCGGCCAAGAAAAATCATGAATGAGGCGCCCCATTCCCTTCCCATCGCGCTCGAAGCCGGGGTAGAAATCTCCCAAAGTTTTCTCCGCAAACAAGTTCGCCAAAATAGCGGGCGCCCCGTGTCCGGGCCCAGTCACAAGAAGCATTTCGCATTTATGTTTCCACACCAAATAATTCAAATTCGCATAAATAAAATTCAGTCCAGGAACCGTCCCCCAGTGTCCCAGAATCCGCTCTTTAATATGCTCGGGCCTGAGCTTTTCTCGTAACTCAAAATTTTCCTTCAAGTACAATTGCGCCGCCCCGATGTAATCCGTGTAACGAAGATACTTCTTCATCCAAGCAAGTGCTTTTTGGTCCGTTTTGTTCATTGGCGTGGGTTGGGCTGGCACAATCCTAACACTCTGCGCTAAGAATGAAAATCACTTTTACTCACTCTTGCCGACCGTAAGCCCTAAGCTTTCTAAACTCCTTCATTGAAATTCGCAGTTTCACTTTCTTACGGAACTTTTCAATATTTTCAAAGGCAATTTTTCTTTTATAAGTAATTAAAGCTTCCTCAAAATTATCACCAGTAATTACAACTATCTTTATTCCAGATTCTTTTTTTGAGATGACTTGGTTTCGTTGAGTACTAGACTTTTTCATAAGAGTAATCCCTTAAAAGAACAATATGCCCCTCACTTTTTACGGTTCTATAGTATCGCTCATCTGCGGTAACAAAAGTCCCTCGCCTATCAATTGCCAAGGCGTGGTAGAAAGCATCGTAAAAGCTTATTCTTTTATATTTTTGCATGAATTTAAAGGCGAGCCGTGCCACCTCTAAACTCAACTGACAAGGTCGGAATTCGCTATCAAGAATTCTATGGATGAATTGGAACGCAATCATTGGAAGTTTTAGTCCAATAGTATTGGCTAGTTCAGCATGAAAATGAGCTGGAACTAAAAAACTAAGCCTCTTAGAGTAAAAGTCTTCCTGAAGTAGGATAGCCTTCCTCACGTCTTCTCTTTCTGGAAGCATCCACTTCAAAATGACTGATGCATCAACAATGACGATTTTTCTATTTTCTTCCATAGTCACGTGCTTTTAAAATTTCTTTGGTTGAAATGTAAATTTTATTCTTTTTTCTTAGTTTCTTTAACTCTTCATAAGCCTTTTTTCTTTTAAAATCGATTAAAGCCTCCTGAAAAGCTACATTTGCAAAATCGCTTCTCTCCCCATCCGGTACATACTTTTTAATCTCTTTGAAAAGACCGGAATCCAACATGAAATTAACTTTCTCCCTACGTCTTTTTTCTAAAACAGAAGTATTCATAGTGTTAAATTTACTACCCCATAATTATACCCCGTTTTCTTCGCCCACGTCAACCCAACATTTACCGTGGATGCTTCCCAGGAAAATCCGCCACAACGAGAATATCCGAGCTGCCGTTCACATCGGTCCTTTGAACCTCCACCCACGCCGGTGGTGCAAGATTAAATCTTACGGCAACACAGGGAGGCAACAAAGTGGGGTCAATGGAACCTCCTGGATCATACACATGTTCATCCGAGTATCGAAAATCTACTTCTACTCCTGCACTTAAAACTTTCAAAACTGCCTCTCTCCCCTGCTGGAGACAAAAACGCAAAATAACTTCTACAGCGGGCTCACAGTTGTGACTGATACGAATCTCCCCCTCTGTCCGCACAGTTTCAAGGCCAAGGACAATATGTGTATCGGTAGGTCTAAGCGTATAAGTTTTGGGGTTGGACATAAAAATTTAGATTTCACTCTAGCAACTCATCGGCTACAATTCTAGTAATTTCATCCAGCCCCCATTTTATGGCCATACTCGTAATCAACGCCGGCTCTTCCTCCCTTCGATTTGCGCTTTTTGATGAGCACTTGAAACGCCTCTACAAAGGACACGTGGATGCCATTGGACAAAAACACTGTCATTTTCGACAGTACTTAAAAACCGGCGAGAAAAAAACAAGTATAAAAATTAAAGATCATAAAGCAGCCATTACTTACGCTCTCAATCGACTTAAACAAGACCGCGCTATTCACTCGATCCAAGAGATTAAAAAAGTCGCGCACCGCGTGGTGCATGGCGGTGAAAAATATATAAAACCAACCCTCATCACTTCGCGCATCCTCAAAGATTTGGAGAAACTTTCCGATCTTGCCCCCTCACACAATCCAGCCAATTTGGCGGCACTCAAAGCTTGCCTTAAACAAATCCCACACGCCAAACAAACGGCTATTTTTGACACGGCTTTTCACGCCAGCCTTCCTCCTCGCGCTTTCCTCTACGGTCTCCCCTACGAGCTCTACAAAAAGGAGCATATCCGCCGCTATGGCTTTCACGGAACCAGTCATCAGTACGTGGCTCAAGAAGCCCAAAAAATCCTCCATAGTAAAGGCACCGCACTCATCACCTGTCACATAGGAAACGGCGTGAGCGTCACCGCCATAAAAAATGGAAAATCCCTCGATACCTCCATGGGTTTCACCCCACTGGAAGGACCGCTTATGGGCACTCGCTCAGGCACCATAGACCCGGCCATAATTTTCCACCTTCTCAAAAAGAAAAGCCCCGAGGCCGTTCACCATCTTCTTGAAAAAGAATCCGGCTTTAAAGGTCTTTCCGAAATCGGCTCAGACGTCCGCAGCCTGAGGGCAAAACCAAAGTCCCCCGGCACCCTCCGTACTTTTGACGTTTTTAGCTACCAAATGGCCAAGATCATCGCGAGTTACTTCATTCCCCTCGGTGGCCCCCCAAAAGCCCTTGTTTTCACCGCGGGAATCGGAGAAAACGCCTTCTACCTTCGCCAACAAATTTGCGATTATTTAAAACCCTTCGGACTTAAATTAGACAGCACCGCAAACCGTCGAAACAAAGTCAGCATTTCAACAAAAGGCTCAAAAATAAAGGTCTTTGTCATCCCCACCGATGAAGAAAAAGCCATGGCCCGACATCTTAGGAAATTCTAAAATTCCCATGAAAGTGAACAAGAGGGAAGAGAGAACTTACGAAAAGCAGGAGCACTCCGGAAAAGATACATGATCTTTTCCTCCGCTTCCTTTCCTGTTTGTGCTTTTCTTTAAGTTCCCTCTCCCCCTTCACTTTATGGAAATTTAGGAATCTCCTTTTCGGTCTAGGGGAGGGTTCAGAAACACCAAAGTCCGGTTCTGTGTTGAAGAAGCCTCCCCTAGACCAAAGAAAAGGAGCATTTCAGAGTTTCCCTTACTCAAAGCTAAGCTCATAAACCGCACTCGTAGTTGCAATCACTATCACGTTGCGATCTTTGTCGACAAACATGTCTACTAAGGTGCCTTCAATCTCATCAAAAATATACTGAACGTTGTAGGTGATGTCGTTGCCTTTCGAGTTCTTATCAAAAACAAAGAGACGGTCTTTTGCAGGATCAAGGAGGTAGACTTGATTAACCTCAAGCTCGGTATAAACACGACTCGTTCCCACAATCCCTTCCAAAGGAGCCTTTTTAATTACAAACTCCACAAGCTCTCCGCTCAAGTATTTCGAGAGCGTGCCACCGCTACTCAGCACCCAAATGCTCCCATCCACGGCAAGAGAAATCGCTTTCGATAGATCCACTTCGCCGGAAAAGTAAGCTTGAGCGGCCCCATAGGCTTCCGTGCCTCGTGCATAGCGCCAAATTTGATTTGAGATCGGATCGAGAACATAGATCTTATTCGAGTAGGTAGCCACGTCCACGCCATTATGCCAAGTCACATCCGATGTATCGGAGAACTGGCTGTTGCCATCCTTATATTCTATAAGTTTGGCCGCCTGAGTGAGGAAGATAATATTGTCGTATTCATCAAAGAACCGACCGGTCACAATGCGTTCGGTGGAGTCCACGGTATCGGGCTCTTGCACTTGATCGATCAGGATCTGAAAAGCCGTTTGATCGGAGAAAGCCACTATCCTATCGCCATAAGGCTGTACCCCAATGAGAGATGCTCCAGCGAGTTTCCCACTAAGATCGGCTACCAGTTTCAAATTATCGGTGATGTGTTGAACGTTGTCCAAGTAATCGCGTTGTTCTTGTATGAGATCTAAAACTTGACTGGCGTCCCCTCCTAAATAGCCTGAACTAATAACCTCAACAGCCAAATCTTCAGCCGAATTTAAAAGCACATTGGCTTCTTCTTTATCGAAAGCACCTTTGGTTTCGGCGAGAGCAATGTTATTTTCCGCGGTTTCGAGTTTTTCTTGCATTTCATTAATGGTGCGCTGTTTGCCGAGCGTCACCTCCAAAATGAAAACTCCCGCGACCAGCACAAGCACCAAAGCTCCTATCGACATAAGCAGTTTTCTCTTCTCCCAGCCACGAATCTTAGCAAAAAATTGAAAGCGGTCTTCATGCGCTGCAAATTGACGAAGCGCCGCGAGCCCTTTCCCGAAGCGACTTTCTCTCTCCACTGCATCGCCCACTCCTGCGTAAGCAGGAGCCTCCCCCTCCTCTCCCTCCACTTCTACGCCCGCCACTGCTCCAGCCGCAATTTCTTCAGTTTTCTCCAAAACTTCAAAAGCAACAAGGCTCATCTGCTCTTCAATATCACTATGGAGCAAATCTTCCAATTCTTTGGCCGCTTCTCGAAGAGCTTGCTCGGAGAAAATTTTAGAAAGATCGTTGGGAGTCACATATTGAACCAAGGGTCCCGTAACCAAAACCGTACTGTCGCCCACCTCCAAAACACCACTGGCAATATTTTGGAACAAGTCTTCTTTATTTTTTTCATCATAAAGGCCATCCGTAATGGAACTTACGTGCCGCTTACGAACCAAATAGCCCTGCGCCTCTCCCCGTTGCGACAAAAAAAGCATGTCCTTTTGAATCACTCCAATAAGCACATTCATATTGGGGATAAATTTCAAGTCGAGTTCCTTTTCTTTTTGGCTCACCACGGTGTTGATTTCTCGAAGGGCATTCTCAAATCGATCGTAAGGATCTCCAGCTAAATCATCCAAAAAATGATCCTGTAAAAGCTGGAAAGCCTCTTTCCCGATTTCCGCCCCGGGCACCTGCGTGCTCCCAATCGACATCAAGAGGAAGAGCGAGATTTTCTCTTTACCAAGACCATCGTCCCACTCGGTATAATAGTGCTCCGTGAACCCAGCCGGTCGGCGTCCTAGTAGAATAGATTCCTGTTGAAGCTGTAGATACATAGGCTATTGCGATCTTAGATTAACTTTACAGGAGTGCAAATCGGGTTGGCAAGTTCACTTCTGGAGGCGGATTCTACCTCAGCCGGATAATCCTGTAAAGCACCTTAACGCGCTCACAAAACAAGAGAACTATTTCCCAATAAAAAAAATAAGCGTACAATGAGGTTGACCCATTTTATTGTTTTATCCAACGGCCATGATTAAACATAACCTCGGACAGTTAGACAGAGTTCTTCGATTCCTTTTAGCCTTCTGGTGGCTCGGCCCCTGGGCTCCCGAATACAGTTTGGATTGGGTCAACTGGATTGTTTTTGTCGTCGCGTGGATCGCTTTGCTCGAAAGTTTCATTGCCTACTGTTGGCTTCATCAGGTTTTAGGCTTACACACAAAAGACCAATAGCTTTCAGGTGCAGCTTGTAACTGCTTTAAATAAACAATACGAATGGCAGAAAGATTACCCTTTCTCAGTCATCTCGATCCTCGGAGAGACATGGAACACGTTCGGGCGCTGGGGACGGAAGGAGTTCTTATAGTACCCTATAGAAACTTTGTGCGCGGAGGGATATTTGGAGCATTAGGTGGAGCAGTTCTAGATCAGATTTTTCTTGACGGTGGCCTGGACATGGCCCTCTTGTCCGGTGCAAGTGGGGCCATTCTTGATATGGCACAAGGTTTAGGACGTGGGATGAATCAAATCGTTCAGAAAAGGAACGAGTAAATGAATTGACTTTTGAAGAGGTGACCCCTAAAATCCTCCCGCCAGGCACGACAGTGCCCACTAAAAGTAAGAGCGTAACAACACAAATCTCCAAATAACTATGTTAGGAAAACTTAAAAGACGAAAACGGGCACGAACTCATGGCTTTCTTAAGCGCATGTCCACACGAAATGGACAAAAAGTCCTGAACCGACGACGTGCAAAAGGACGACATCAGCTTACCGTTAAGGTACGACGTGTTAAAACGAAATAAACGCATTCAAGGGAAAACCCGCGTGAGTGAGGCTTTGGATAAAGGCTCCAGCACCTCAAATTCTTTTTTTGTGCTTCGAAAAAAAGCCAATGGACTTCCTGCAAACTGCTACGCCGTCCTCATTGGGAAAAAACTTGAGAAATCGGCCGTGAAACGAAACCGCATGCGACGGCGAGCCTATGAGATCATTCGCCTTCTCGAAAAAGATGCCCTTGTGCCCAACACTCCTCCTTCTGATATAGTGCTGATTGCACGCAGACCCGTGCAGAATGCTTCCTTTGACGAGATACAAAAGGCGCTCCGTTCCCTACTCCACTCGCCAAAGGCGAGCCTAAAAATTGACCTCCCATGAAAAAGTTTAACATTTTCCCCTACCTTTTCGTCTTTCTAGCCACTTTTTTGGCCCTCCAGTTGTGGCAAAATGGCTCAAAAGAAGACCCCACCTTGAGCTCCGGAGACATCGGTCTGGAAGCCCTCAAAAATGAGTATGCGATTGGAAAAGACATTGGAATTGCCGTCCAAAACAACCTCGAAGCGCCTATTGAAATACCCGTTCACTGCGAAGGAGATACACTCCTCCCCGCTTTTACCGTTTATCGCTACATCAGCGGAGACTTCACCCAAGTGACGGATGGAATTCAAGCGGATTGCAGTACCGGAAGTCCTACAAAGATTGAAGCCGGAGATAAAAAAACCATCAGTCTTCTCCCCTTCAGCTATTCTTATTTTGGCGAAGTCGGACGTTATAAAGTGGCTTTGGTACTTGATTCGGGAACTTTTGAAAGTCCTGAGTTTGAAATTTCGGAGCCGGGTGTTTTGACCAAATTTTGGAGACTGCTCCTCTACCAACCTATCCTCAATGTTCTCGTGGCTCTCATCATTTACCTGCCCGGGCACTATTTGGGACTGGCGGTGATTGCTTTAACGCTGATTATTCGAACCATTCTACTCGTCCCTTCCCAAAAGGCGATTAAAGCGCAAATGCGCATGCAGGAAGTACAACCCAAACTGGAAGAACTCAAAAAGAAATATGCCGATGACCAAGCCCGCCTCGCCCAGGAAACCATGTTGCTGTGGAAAACCCACAAAGTGAATCCCTTTTCGAGCTGTTTGCCCATCCTCATTCAATTCCCCATTTTGATTGCACTCTTTTATGTGGTGAATGGAGGTCTTTCACCGGATCGCAGTATACTCATTTACGATTTCTTACCGGACTTTTTACTCAGCGATATTGATCCGGCCTTCCTTGGTTTTAATCTGTTGGAACGAGACTTTATCATTTTCCCTTTGGTAGTGGGAGGATTGCAATTCCTCCAAATGCACCTAATGACTACGCGCAAAAAAAATAAACCAAAAAACAATATCCCGAAAGAAATGGAAACAGCCAACAAAATGATGAAATATGTGATGCCCATTATGATTGCCGTCTTCACGGCTCAACTGCCGGCTGCCGTGGGGCTCTACTGGGGAACCTCAACTTTCTATGGCATCGTGCAACAACTTGTGGTAAATAAGGAGGGCGCACCGGGTGCCTCATCCGAGGACGACGTTCAAGTACGTATCATAAGCCGAAGCTAACAATTCTTATGGAAAAGCCAATTAAAAAAACCGTTTCAGAATTTCTCGTAAAACTCTCTATCGATTTCACAGACCTCGACGTTGAGGAAGTGGACGAAAAAAATTACCGCGTGAATGTGGTTTCCGAGGAGCCCAGTCTTCTCATTGGTCACCACGGTGAAAACTTGCTGGCCATGCAAAAGATCCTTACGGTGATGTTCCATAAGGAACTCGGCGAAGAGGTCACAATAGCCTTTGATGTGGACAACTACCGCAAGCGCCAAGAGGAAAACGTACTGACGATTGCGGAACAAAAGATGAAAGAGGTGGCCGAAACCAAGGTACAAGCCGCTTTGCCTCCAATGTCCCCGTACTTTAGACGTCTGGTCCATCTCATGATTAAAAATGGAGGCTTCGAAAATCTTGTAACGGAAAGCATCGGTGAGGGTAATTATCGCCAAGTGGTGATAAAATACCAGGCAAAAGCGTAGCCCACTCGGCGAAGCCGAGCCTTAAAAAGAGCTGTTCATGAAAAAAATTGTCTTCCTGTGCGGATTAGCACTCTCATTCATTTCTCCTCCTGCGGTCACTTCCGGGGCTCTGGATTCGTGGTACACGGATGTTCCCGACCATCATGCCTACTACGATGGAATTTTTTATATGACCCAAGCGGGCTGGGTTTCCGGTTACGAAGACGGCACTTTTAAACCGACGAATGAAGTGAGTCGCGTGGAAGCTTTAAAAATGATTTTGGCAAGTACGAAAGTAGACAGCCTGGAAGTCAGCTCGGTAGCCCTAAATTTTTCTGATACAAGCGAGGAGACTTGGTACAGCGAGTCCCTGGAGCAAGCCATGGGACTTGGTATTATTTCGGGCTACCCGGACGGTTCCTTTAAACCTGAAGGAAGCATCAATCGTGCGGAAGCTCTAAAAATGTTGATTTTGGCCAACGATAGGCAAGTGCCCACCGTGGAAGAGGAACATTGGTATAGCGTTTACCTGGCTTATGCGACCCTACACGCGCTTCTCACTCCTGATGAAAATGAGGATTATCTACCCGCTCAGACCCTGACTCGCGGCGAACTGGCTGATCTTATTTATCGTTTTAAACAAAAGCCTTACACCAGCGAAGTGGAGTACGGAATAGCCAGCTACTATGGTTACAGCTTTGATGGCCGCAACACCGCTTCCGGAACTCCCCTCGATGCAGAAGGATTTATGGCCGCTCATAAGACACTCCCTTTTGGCACTGTTGTTAGAATCACCCGTCTCGACACCCTTCAAACCGTAGAAGTGACCATTGTCGATCGCGGACCTTATACCGAAGGCTACATCATAGACATCACTCCCGCGGCTTTTGAGCAAATCGCCTCCCTTCCAACAGGAATCGTTAAGGTGAGACTTGAAGTTTTAAATCAGTAAGACTAGACTGAACGCGATGGATCCCCTCACGCACGCAGTTCGTCCTTTAAAGTGGAGACGCAAACGGCATCCTCTATCTGAAGAAGTCCGTGGTACCTTTCGGCTACTCGGCCTGACTCTTCTCGTACTCATAATTGCCACAACCACCACCTACCTCTATACAAATAGCCTAAAACCGGCAAAAGGCTACGAATTGAAACAATTACAGCTCGACCACGAATCCCTGCAATCCGACCTAAGAAAACTCGACCGACAAGTGATTGAGGCTCAGTCCTTCTTAAACTTGTCCAACAGCGAAGTGCTTCGAAAGATGCAAGTGGCCGAGTCCAATACATTCTCCTATGTTGAAGAAAGCACGTATGCTCGTAATCCTTGATCGGGAGTTCCCTAGTCCCGAGCCCTCTCTTCGTCATCGCAATGCTTTTGAGCTGCTCGTTTCCACCATTCTTTCCGCTCAATGCACGGATGCGCGCGTGAACACCATAACGCCCAAGCTCTTTCCGAAGGACCGCCCTTGCACGCCTGAAGACATTCTTGCTTTGGGGGAAGAAAACGTGCGTGAAATCATTCGCCCCACAGGTTATTTTAATAGCAAAACAAAAGCTCTAATTGGCTCTGCCTCAGCCCTGAAAGGCCGTAAAGTCCCCTCCGACTTGGAAAGTCTCACGGCGCTGCCCGGCGTAGGCAATAAAACCGCCCAAGTGGTGCAAGCTCAATGGTTTGGCCTGCCCGCTTTTCCTGTGGACACGCATATCCATCGCGTTGCAAACCGCCTGGGCCTGGCCAACTCCGGATCAAACCGAGACAAAACCGAACGCCAACTGAAAGCAGCCATTCCCAAAGAACACTGGTCACGCCTTCATTTACAACTGATTTTTCACGGCCGCAAAACCTGCACGGCCTACAAGCCCAAATGCGGGGCCTGCCCACTCTACGAACTCTGCCAGTGGCCCGGAAAAACAAAACCCAAAGAAAGTCTGAAACTCCACTTTTCGATCTAAGGGAGGATTCTGAAGTACCAAAGTCTGGTTCTGTACTGAAGAATCGTCCCTTAGATCCAAGAAAAGTGGAGTTTCAAAGTAATTACTTGCGTTTTTTGTTCCACTTGCGAATCCAAACCCAAACGCCCCACAAAACGAGTACGAATGGCCAACCGAAAATCAATAAGTAAATCCCAAAGTCCACGAAGCCTTGGAGGAAGACAATCCAATCGCTGAGGGCATCTTTAATCGTACCTATCGGGCGCCAGTTTTCTTTGGCCACCGCGATGCTTTCATCCTCGGTTAGGGCTAAATTAATAGTGGAATAGTCCACTTGCGAATCGTAGTACTGGAGTTGCGCTTCAGTGCTTTCAATCTCGCCTCGAACCGCAGAAAGATAATCGGTCACCAGAAGGATTTCCTCCACGGTCACCGCTTGATCCAAAATATCTAAATACTGTTTCTCCTCGGCTTTCATATTTCCCAGGCGAGCCTGCATATCAATATAAGTGTCCGTTATGTTTTGAGCATTGGTGTATTCGGAATTCACGTAGACGGCGAACTCTTTGAGAGCAAGCATAGCGGTGTCGAATTGCTCGGAAGGAACACGAAGAGTTAAATAGCCGTAGTAGGAGGTGTCATAACGCGTCACCTCGGAGTCGCTCACATCGCCTCCCCATCCCGTCACTAGAGCTCTAATGGCCTCCACCGATTCGCGCACATCTTCCACATGCAAACTCAAATCGCCCGTTCGAATGATTTTTTGCTCCACTCCTTCAACAAAACCACCATCGTCCACAACAGAGCTGAGACTGCGCTCCGTGTAAGAGCTTTCACTCTCAACCATCAAATCATCATAATCATATTCGTAGGAACTACCCGTTGAATATTCATCGAGGTACCCAACTTCCGCCGACTTAAAAAAACCACAACCGGTCAAGAAGGCAAAGAGCGTAAACAGAGCCAGAAATTTAAAGATTTTCATGATGCGGGGTTAGAGCCGGCAAAATTATTGCACAAAAAAACGGGCTTTCATAGTCGCTTAGTTTGGCCGGCGGATCGCGAGAAAACCAAGCGAAAGAAAATCCAAAGCACCAGAGCAACAAGAACAAAACGAAGGCCAATCACGCTGAGCGAGGCTTCGCCAAGGAAGTAAATGAGCACCCCCCCAAAACACACTCCAAGCGGTACCAATGGTGAAGGACAAAAGGAAAAATCACCAAACTGCCCGGATAATACATGCCCACTAAAATGAGGCCTTCCACAATGGCACTAAAGAAAACCGTAAGAAGGCCATACCTATTATAGTAATCCTCGGCAATGGCCATGAGCTCACTTTCAGGCGGCAAATCCAGAATCCGCCAAATCAGATAAAGCGTAAGAATAACGCCGATGAGCAGCAAAGGAAGCGCGACTTTTTTGAGAGCCTTCATAGTCACAGAATAAATTCACTGGAAGGAAATGTCCAGTTTATGCTAAACTACTCTCTTTTAAAGCTCAAATGCCTATAGATAGAATTCCAGAAAAGTTGCTCGAGAGAATGCGTTTGAGTGACTTCGCATGGGACCTGACTCCGGAACCCACCGGAATGATAGGACCAGGTCGTACAGCGATTTTGAATTACGCAACCTGGGCACAAAAAGCCAGTCCATATGAACATCGCCATGAAGGTGAAATTAGAGTCGACCGAGAAGAACTGACTTATATCCTGAATATTCTCCGTGCCGCTCATTTTGGAGTGATGAACCTTGGCAACGAAGCTCGAACACCCTTTTTAAAAAATGCACTCACAAAGTTTGATATGCGTCCTCGCCCCGACCCGGAACAAACGGCCCATCTGGGCACAAGCCGATACTACTTTCCTACTGCTGCTCACGCCATCAATGAGTTTGGGAATGGAAATGGGTTTCTCCTACAGCCCGGTCAACTCATTGAAGAACCTCGTCAAGTCGGCTGGTACGCCTCCAAACCCGATAAGAACCGGCGTGTTCTAAAGCTAGGAAACTTCTATCAAGGCGACCGAGAAGTTACCGGGGTTTTGCTGGTGAGCGAGTGATCTATTTGTAAGCTCGCCTTTTGTAAGCTGCACTTCGTGCAGTATGGTGATCCCACGGAGAATCGAACTCCGATTTACAGGATGAAAACCTGCTGTCCTAACCGTTAGACGATGGGACCACTGTGCGCAGCACAGCCTGAGTTGAGCTGAGCTAAGCTAAAAGAGCACGACTAGTATATGGTCTGCTTTTTTGAAGTCAATATCTACTATTGTTGTGGCTTCCGCCACTTTCTCGCTTAGCAGACTCATCTCAATCCTTGAGATTGGAGCTTATATTGGGGTGAAAGTGGCTTAGTTACAACAAAAAACCCTCAAAAAAGTAGTGGGATCCGGCCTGAATTTGATCTGAAAAGGACAATAATCCATCGATTTTGCAAGCCGATCCCCTTCCCAACCTGTACAAACCTGATATAATTCGGTCAGTTTACCCCCTAACCCTACCTGTTTATGGCATATACAGTCCAAAACAAGAAAGGACAAACCTACTACCTTCACGGTAAGATGGTTACGCTTCGCGGAGGACGCAAGCAACAAATTTATTACTTCGCTCGCACGGTAAAAGCCGATGCGCTCGATTCACTTCCTGCAGGATACGTGAAGACGGAAAATCCTCGCACCGGACTTCCTATGCTCAAGAAGGGATAACACACGGAGCGTAGCGTAGTGCTCTACAAAAAAGAGCAATTTTTAAAAGCAGTCTCAATTGAGACGGCTTTTTTAGGCTCTTTTGACCTGGACTATTCCACGTCCACTACAGGAACTTGTAAGGATTCCTCAAAAGATTCCAAATCTTCCAGTGTGAAAGACTCTTGCGATTTCAAAGGGACCATGAAAGCACCCACGAGCAAAACCAAAAGAATCATCCAGCTGAGCGTGTAAATCATGATTTGAAAACCAGACATGTGGCTCTTTTTGTCCTGAGCGTAGTAAAGCGGAAATCCAAAAAGTAAAAGCCCTTGAAGCGAACAGAAAACTGTGAAAAAGAACGCGAGCAAGAAGAGGTCGAGGTCATACACCCCATTCACATTCAGCCATGCACCGAACAAAGGAAAAACAAAAACGGTGAACGCGGTAACGAGCAAAGAAATAATAGCGAGGACAAAACCAATCATCGCTGTTTGGCGATGCGAGAGCGTCTTGCTTTTGAAGAATAGCATGTGTGGAGGGCGTTAAGAAGATAAGGAAATCCAACAAGGAGCAAAGCCGTAAAGATGAGGTATTCCATGCGTGGATTTTACTGTATCTTAGCTCGTGAACTTTTCTTTAGCAATGATTCTTACTCGATTCTCCACCATCGAGCTCATCAGCTACGCGATTCTGCTCATCCCAACGACCTATGCCATGATTGCCGGTGCGCCTTTTGTGCCGACAGAAATGGCGCAAGTGGAGCGCATGCTCAAGGCCGCGAACCTCAAGCCCGGCATGAAGGTTTACGACTTGGGAAGTGGCGACGGACGACTGGTGCACAAAGCCGCGAAGCTCTACAAGGTTGATGCCGTGGGTTATGAATTCTCACCGCTGGTGTGGCTGTGGGCGAAATTCCTCAGTATTTTTTGGCGTAGCAAGGCCAAGCTCCGCTTTGGAAATTTTTGGAAAAAAGACCTCAGTGACGCCGATGTGATTTTTTGCTACTTGCTCAATCACTCCATGAACAGGATGAAGCTACACCTCCTTCCGCAACTCAAACCCGGCGCCCTTATTGTGTCTCACGCTTTTCGCATTGAGGGGCTCGAACCCTGGAAAAAACTCCCACGCCTGGAAGTTGAAAGGCTCGGGCCAGTGTGGATTTATAAGAAATAATAAGACCCCCGAAAAAAACCGCGAGACTCAAGGCAAAAGCCGTCGCACCAAACTTCAAAGCCGTGTCCGCAAAGGGCAATTTTGCAAATGCCACAGCAAGTCCTTCCATAAGTTCCAAGTAAAAATTTGCAACCAAAGCCGCCGGCAAACCCAGCAATAAGGAAGCCCCCGAAAACAGCATCGCCAAGGGAATAAATGGAGCCACCAAAACATTCACAATGGGCGCCACCAAAGAAATCCGACCGAAGTAAAAAACCATGAGTGGGAAGGTCGCGATTTGTGCGCTGAGTGTAAGCAAAAAGGCTTCGCGTAAAAATTTCCCCCTCTCCCATTGCGGCATCCAAGCTTCCAAAATCGGCACCAAAGTCAAAAGCCCAAACGTAGACAACACCGAGAGTTGGAATCCAATGTCAAAAACCAAAATATATGGGTTCCATAAAGTCATTCCCACCGCGCTCCAAAGAAGTGCAAAATACGCCTGACTCCGCCGTCCCGCGTAGAGTCCCCACATCGTGAGGCAGCCCATAAATCCCGCCCGCACCGCCGCCGAAGACGCGCCCACAAAAATCACAAATAAAATCACCGCCGTCACCGAAGCCGCAATACGTCGTTTGAATGGAAGGAAGGAAAGCAAAGTAAAAATCACGGCAATCACAAGACTGATGTTGTAGCCGGAAACCGCCACAATGTGCGTGAGTCCCACTTTTTGAAACGCCAGTGTCAAATCTTCCGGCATCCCTTTTCTACTTCCCAATAAAAGCCCGGAAACAAAGCTTGCTTCGGGCTCAAAATACAAACGATTGATGCGCCATTGAAGCAAACTTTTGAAATCATACAAAGCGCCCCTCACTGAAAAACCCGCCTCTTCCAGCACTTCCACACGCGCCCGATTCATCACCAGCCACGTGCGATAGCGCGCCAAATAATTTCCATAGGAAAACTCTTCGCCTTCGTAAGGCCTTTCCAAAAATCCTTCCACTCGCACCGTGTCCCCGAACTTAACTTCTTCATACAAGCCCAACTTCACCAGCACTCGACCTTCCTCGGTTTCAACCGTAATTTTCTGATGATCCACTCGCAAATCCACCTCTTCGGCAACGACTCCATCCAGGCTCACAAACTCCCCCACCGCAGGATTCACCGGTACTTGCATTTCATAAAATTCCACTCGCCAAAATCCAAACAAAATCGCAAATAAAACCGCCGCCCAAACCGGTCGCTTAAACAAGAAAATCCCCGTCACCACAAAACCCCATGAAGGCAGACTCAGCCCTGTCAAAACCGCCACGAGAACGGCAGCCAGGAATAGCAGTGCACAAAGGAGAGGAAGGATCATAAGACATTAGGAATTGAAGTTTGACATTTTTATAAAGGGCTTTGAATCCCGCTAAGACGATTCTCACTCACCTGCGTGTAGCGCTGAGTCGTACGAATGTTGTTGTGCCCCAAGAGAGTTTGTACATAACGAATATCCACTCCATTTTCTAAACAGTGCGTGGCAAAACTGTGCCTCAAAGAATGGAAACTCGCCGCCTTTTGAAGGTTTGCACGCCGCAAAGCCACCTCAAAAACCTTCTGAGCCGTTCGTGACGTAAGCTTCCCTCCTCTTTCGCTCTCAAAGACAAAAACTTCTCCTTTCCTACCCTCCACAAGTCCCTTCAATTCAATCAACAATTTTTCCGGCAACAAAGCTACCCGATCTTTTCCACCTTTCCCCCCCCGTACATAAATCATATTCCTTTCAAAATCAATATCCCTCACGCGTAGGCTCACCACTTCACTAACCCGAAGTCCCGCTCCATAGGCCAAGGCAACCAAAACGTTATGTTTCTTATTTTTAATAACGCCCAAAATCCTTTGAATTTCCTCTCTGCTTAAAACCACCGGCAATCGCAAATTTCGTCGCGCAAATTTCAGCTCAATTTCCCTCCGACCTTTTAAAATCTCCCTATAAAAAAACTTTAGCGCATTCAAATAAAGATTCACCGTTTCCGGCGCCGCCCCTGCATCCAACTTGGACTCCAAAAAACTTTTAACATGAGAAACATCCGAACCCAAACCACCTCCTCCTCTCATATAACTGTTCACACAGCCCCAATAAGCTTCGATAGTTTTAGGGCTATAATTTCTCAATTTCAATTCCTGTTTTAGACTTTCCAGAGCTTCTTGAAGGTTCATGTTTTAAGGGTTATGAAGTACTTTTTTTATAAATTTGCTTTTTTTTTATTCATAGCTACAATTGAGGTGAAGAAGCTTTCGGCCTGTAGTTCATATACTACGCTTAGCGGAAGGCTTTTTCTTTTAGCCCGGGAAGACTGAAATGAAGTACTTTTGGCCAGATTTTCTATTTTCTTTGACCTGCACGTAAAAAACTTCTCGATCTTTGGTAATTCCAGTGAACCGATGGAAGATTTCACTTCTCTTATTCGGATTCTCTTTCGACTTCGGTTCAAACCTACTTTTTTCAAGAAGCTCAATTGCGACTCCAAAGTATCTTAATCGTCTCATACGGTCCCTCCAGTTTTCTTTACTTAAAAGATGCGCCCAAAACAAAGTTAAGAAAACTTTTTCCTTGTTGAAGTACGCCGATCTCACATAGGTTTGTCTTTTACTCTTCTTCTTTATTTTTTGATAAATATCAAAAGCTTTCCGACGAACCTCACGAAAGTCCGTTCCAGACAACTTGCCCGCCTTAGTTTGGTAAACACGCATAAACTCAAGCCTAGCAGCTTCCACCTGACAAAAACCTGAAATTTTCCTGAATTGTCGCCTTTTGGCTTGCCACTTCGTCCAACTCGTTTCCCTTTCGCATTCTTCCAACTTCGCAAAACCTACAGAACCCTGTATGTTATACGAAGTGTTTTCGTCTAGAAACGAGTTATATGAAATGCCTTCGTGAAAGCTCGAACTAACCCTTTCTGTTCCTTTTGCT
>CAYHTG010000002.1:8942-54031 GCA_964359495.1 uncultured Candidatus Peribacteria bacterium | reverse complement strand
CAATCAGGAGTTCTCCGTCCGGCTTCACCCACACATCATCCACTCCTCCCGTCAGCACAAGATTCGTCCCGGGGAAGGCATAGGTAACACCTCTCCGCAGCGAATCCCTCCACTCATCCATTCGCTCATCCACCAGCGGCACGGCATCCAGCCCATACGCCTTCATCAGCGGATGCGCCGTCCCTTTCGCCCTATGCCCATCAAACTCTTTCTTCAGCAACGTATCCACCGCCGAATTGAGCGAAAACGGATACCCCGGCGGCTGCCCCACACCGAGCCTGCGATCCAGGTAGAAGCACCGCGGGCACTTAATGAAGAGATCGATCTTGGAGCGGCTGATTCGAAACGGCTCCTTCGATTTGGGGTCGTAGAGGTTACGCGTGCGATGGGGATGGTAGTATTTGGACATGGGGAGATTGTAGCACTTATCAAGATTTTCCGATTAACTTTGCATAGTTTTTTAAAAAAATGCTATCTTGATGGAAATCAAACTTATGACAAATAAAGGCGAAGAGAACGAAGTAGTATTGAAAGCATTTTTAGCAAAATGTCACTTCCAATATGTTCATGGTGGCGTTGAGATGAAGGATGGACCTGAAGAATTTAGAAAAATCACTCAGCTCAATTTTGGGCCCGATATAAATATTCCCGTTTGGTTAACAGAGTACGACGAATGGTTGGACAATAGAGATTATGTAAAATTAAAAAAAGTTTTCGGAAAAGCCAAAACATCCTTCAAAGCAGACATAGGAATTAACGGTGTTAATTATAGTGTAAAGTTCGGTAACTCCGCAAAAGCAGCCATGATAAACCATACTTCAAGAGATGGCTTTATAAATGTTTGCAAGAGGCTAAATATAGATATTGCTCCTCTTGATGAAATGATCCGAGAATATTGGAGTTTAAGGAAATCAGGAAAAATTACCGAAGACATTACGAACAGTTCTCAGCTATCACCATTCAAAAAACATAAAGAATATTTGAAGCCGATTCTTGAGTATTTCTTTTTCAAAGGTACAGGGAAGAGAGGCGACTCGGATTTTCCTGCAGACAAATTGTTGATTTTTAAAAATGCATTTGACCCCTCAACTTACAAGATTATTAGCCTTGATGAAGCGGTTGACTCGGTTTGGGACAACCTGACATTCTCAATGAGAAGCAAAAAAGGTATGCCTACAAAGAAGGTTGCAGGTCAACTTGTGGATTTGTATTCATCTGCAAAGTACCCAATGCTGGCACCATGGGTGGAATATAGATCCGACGAGGCGAAGTTTCCAAAAGGTGCTCTTCATGTACGCTCGTAAGAGTTCGTACAATTACTTCAGCAAAAGCCTGAATTGCCGGAACTGCAACGCTATTGCCCAACTGCTTCATTGCGTAGGTTTCATTTACAGGGAACTCAAAACTATCGGGAAATCCCTGCATTTTCTTCCCTTCTTTAGAAGTTACACGCTTAACCTCACCATCCACAATATAGCCGTCCCAATTCCTCCTATCATCTATTGGTGATCTTCTACCGCCACACCTAAGCGTGAACCCTATTTTTCTTGGGCACACCCCACCGAAGACTTCAGACATCGTGAGTTGCAAAGGTTTCTTTGCAGGCGCATCAAATTTAATACTTTTATCTTTGAATCCGATCATGAAAACCCTTGGCCTTAGTTGCGGCAATCCGTAATCACAGGCTTTCACTCTAAAAAAATTAAAAGAGTATCCAAGATCCTCCTCTAGAACTTTTCTTATTTTGGCAAAAGTTTCACCGTTGTTATGGTTTAGTAATCCGTTTACGTTTTCCAGGAAAAAAGCCTTTGGCTGTTTAACCCTTAAAATTTCTGCAATATTAAAGAATAAAGTACCCCTTGTATCTTCAAATCCCAATTTATGCCCCGCATTACTAAATGGCTGACAAGGGAAGCCGCCTGTCAAAATATCAAAGTCAGGCATTTCGCTTTCAATATCCTTGATAGAATTAATATCTCCGATAAAGTTACCATTTTCAAATATCTCGGGGGATATCTTTTTAAAATTGTGTTCGTAAGTTTTCCTTGCAGCATCATCCCACTCAGATGAAAAAACACATTCTGCACCTGCGTTGTGAAATGCCAGGTGAAAGCCACCGATGCCTGCAAACAAATCAATAAACTTAAGTTTTCGGATTTTCTTCATAGATTTTTTATAGCGTGTGAACCTATATTATGTGAGTACACGTACACCGTCAATCGTGAATCTGCTTTATGCTTTGACTTTCAACTCTTTTCGCAGCCTTGTGTAACATTTTTCAACATTCTTTTTAATCTCATGTCCCCAGAACCTTAACACTGTAATCCCCATCACCTCTAAAGTATCGTTTACTTTTGAATCCCTGGCAACATTTTTACTTAGTTTCTCATCCCAAAATTGATAGTTACTGCTTGGAATACTTAAACAAACAGGACACTTATGCCAAAAACAGCCATCAATGAAAACCGCCACTTTAGCCTTTCCAAAAAATAAATCAGGTTTCCCTGTCACATTTTTTCTGCCGATCCTATAACCTCTTATTCCTTTATTACGTATGTAGTTTTTAAATATATCTTCAATTTTAGTATTTTTATTCTTTACACGGGACATACAGTAACTTCTTTGTTCCTGACTAAGTACATCCATAAAGAAATAATTACATTCAATCTTCTTGGGGGCTTTCAATGGGCGTTTCCTGCTTCGGGGTACTAAGAGTTTCAGAATTGTACAAATCCCAGCCAAAGATGTGAAATAGAATACCCACAACAATTAGAATACCGAGAAGAGCGACTCCCGTCCAAAAGCATTTGGTGTTAACACTTTGCTTTTTAGTATCATGTGCAAATAAAGAATGGATTAAACTAGCAAATATTAGCAATGAAGCTGTTAGTCCAACTATCAGTAATATAGCCGCAAGAAAATTTGGCGCTGCTTTAACAATGTTGACATCTATAATCAGAAGTGCCAAGACGGCCGAAAATATTCCAATAATTTCAATGTTTCTTGAGCCTTGTTTCACTATCTCATCTTTATTCTTGTCATTATCTTTTTTTAATTTCTCTAGATCGTCCCTAATTCCCTGGTTTTCTTTTCCATACTCCTCTGCAACTTTTTTCCATTCTTCAGCTGCTTTTTTTACAATTTCCTGAGAGTAATTGAAAAACTGTTCGGGTGTAAAACTGCCGTCGCTATGGGTTCCAGCTGTTGAGCTTCCTTTTGGTTGATCACTTTCGGTTGTTGTTTTGTCTTGATCCATAAACTATTTATTTAATTCCAGGATTAAAGGCATTTTTTTTAGCTATTTTGAAAAATTTGGCCAATTCGTCGTCTGTAAATTTCATTTTTTTCTTTGGATCAGTGTTGAAATCCCTGGTTATGAGTATTGATTGGTACTCAGATTGATCTGCTATTTTTGTTGATATACCATTTACGTACTGAATAAGATTATTGCAAGTCAGATCTTCTTCAGTTATAGGGTCATTAAACTTAATAACAACCTCCTTTCTATCCGCTACAGGTGTTTTTAAAAATGTATCTTGTAAATACTGTACTGGATCCTCCACTACCATTATGAAATTGCCTATACTGGTGACTCTTGAAATATCGACTTTTTGATCCCTTGCCTCCTTACTCAGCTTCTTCAATATTTCTTCAATCTTTTGTAGTTCATCTATGATGTCATCATACGTTTTATCGTCTTCTGGTTTAAAGATAATGATAATGTCTGCCCGCAATCTTGAAACATTAATTTGCCAGTAATTGTTTGAAGATTGGAGTTGAGCTGATGGAAAATCAATAAGCTCTGCTGGAACTGGTAAGTTAATTGGAGGGGAATCAAAGTAGCTACTATAATCGTCGGATATCTTTCTTGTTAGTAAGTCAGGCCTAGCGATGGGATTACTGAAAAATATGCCGAACTGGACCTGGATTAATACTGCTTTTTTGTCATCATCGTTCATAGATTCCATTTAAATTTTTACGCTTCCTCTTACTCCACACACTTCACGTGCATCTCTTTCAGCGTCGCATCAGGCAACGCGCTGGGCGCACCCGTGAGCAAATCTTTCGCTTTTGAATCTTTTGGAAACGCAATCACTTCACGAATATTCGGTTCATCCCTTAACAACATAATGATGCGGTCAAGGCCCCAGGCAATTCCTCCGTGTGGAGGCGCTCCATACGAAAATGCTTCCAAAATGTGACCGAAGCGGCGTTCAATTTCCACGTCGCTAATTCCTAAAGTTTTGAAGATTTTTTCTTGGACAATGGGGGAGTGGATACGAATGGATCCTCCTCCAATTTCGCTGCCGTTCATCGCAATATCATAGGCCTTGGCCAAAACATTCTTAGGATCGGTGTCGAGTTTATCGATTTCTTCGTTCTTGGGAGCAGTGAAAGGGTGGTGGGCGGAGACCAAGCGGTTTTCTTCGGCGCTGTATTCGAACAAAGGGAAGTCGGTGACCCAGAGCAGAGCGAGTTTCTTGGGGTCGCGGAGCTTGAAGCGGTCGCCACAAGCGAGGCGGACGTAACCGAGGGAGTTGCAGGCCACTTCGAACTGGTCGGCGGCAAAGAAAATGATGTCGCCGGTTTTGGCTCCGGCAGCTTCAATCAAAGCAGTGAGCTCCTCAGGTTTGAAGAATTTCGCAATCGGCGCCTTGGGTCCTTCGGTTTCCATCACAATGTAGGCGAGACCCTTGGCTCCATACACTTTCGCGATTTCGGTAAAATCATCAATATCCTTTCGGCTGAATTCGGCCCCGCCGGGAACGGTGAGACACTTCACGAACCCACCTTTTTTCACGGCGTCGGCAAAGACCTGGAATCCGCAGTCTTTCACGAGTTCGCTGACGTCGCGAATTTCCATTCCAAAACGGAGGTCGGGCTTGTCGGTTCCATAGCGACTCATAGCTTCGTGCCAAGTGAGACGGGGAAACGGCGTTTGCAGGATTTCTTTTTCGGGCACGAGTTCCTTCAGCAAAATCGTAAGCACTTCTTCGTTCAGCGAAATCACATCCTCTTCCTCCACAAAAGACATTTCAAGGTCGAGCTGGGTGAATTCGGGCTGGCGGTCGCCACGGGAATCTTCATCGCGGAAGCAGCGGGCGATTTGAAAATATTTATCCATGCCGGCCACCATCAAAAGTTGTTTGAGCTGTTGCGGCGACTGAGGCAACACGTAAAAAGTTCCGGGGTAAAGACGCGCCGGCACAATAAATTCACGGGAACCCTCGGGAGTGCCTTTCATAAGCATCGGGGTTTCCACTTCGCAGAATCCGCGCTCATCCATAAGGTCGCGCAATCGTTTGATAAACTTGTGGCGGAACAAAATATTATTCTTAATGCGATCTTTACGCAGGTCGAGGTAGCGGTATTTGAGACGCATTTCCTCGTTCACCTCTTTATCCTGATCGATTTCGAAAGGCGGCGTTTTAGCCTTGTTCAAAATTTCCAACTTTTCGGTGGCCACTTCGATTTCACCCGTTGCCAGGTCCTTGTTCTGAAGTCCGGCCGGACGAACCCGCACCTTTCCAACAATAGTCACGACAAACTCGGAGCGAAGGTCGTTCGCCAGAGCGTGCGATTCTTTATTCTCCGCAGGGTTGAAAACAATCTGAGTCAGCCCGTAACGGTCACGCAAATCCACGAAAATCAAATCTCCATGATCTCGGCGACGATGCACCCAGCCGCTCAAAGTGACAGTTTGGCCATCGTGCGAAGGGCGGAGTTCACCGCAAGTGTGGGTTCGGTACATAGCTTCAAATTAAGGTGAGTGCATTGTAATGTGCTTGATCTTAAGAATCAAATTGATAAAATAGGGACGTTCTGCCGATCACAGAACCTTAATTTTCTGAATATAAGTACGGGTCTTGAGAACCGTTCACTCTTTCCACTAATCTCAAAGCCTACATTTTCCCCAATACTTGCCCACCATATTTCACCTTCATTTACGAAGGGAGCAGCGTCAATCCTTAACTCGAGCCTTTCTTTTAGAATTATCCATTCCTGGAAATGTTTTGTATACATAAAAAACAATGAATCTCCATTATAAAGACCCCTAAGCCGCCTTGTCCTGACAAAAACCTGAAATTTTTCTGAATTTTAAGCAGCCAAAAGCATTTTTAGTTCACTTTGGAGTTGGGGGTTGGCCACATCCACGCCAAAAGGAACTTTAACGCGCTTCAGAGAATGTTCGCCGGGGATGTGGATCTCCACGGTGGTTTCCCCCTTATAGCTTTCGAGCAGAGGTTTGAGCTTATTCAGAACATCCGGCTTAGTGCTGGCTTCGAGTTCAATCACGTAAGGGCCGGTTTCAGTTTCCTCATCTTTTTCTACGTTGACTTCAGGTTCGGCTGCTCGAAGGGAAGGGACCCCCACAATCCTATCATCGGGATCGAAAAGTTTTTTCTCTTTGGCGGACGCGACCATGTTTTCCAAAGAAAGAGGATGAACCTGGTCCACGACCACTTGAAAGTCTTCACTGCGCAGGTCCAGACGTCCCTCGAAAGAATAAACGTGATCTTCTTCCAGCATGGCACCGAAACTGTCATAGGCTCGGGGAAATAAAACGAAGGAAACACGAGCGGTGGGATCTTCCAGTTCGCCCATGGCCATGTATTTTCCGGCCTTGGTCATCACCCTGCGAATTTGCGCCACAAGCCCTGTGATTTTGATTTTTTTATCCACCCATTTTTCGTTCAATGTGGCTATGAGTTTCCCTTTGCCTTGGAGGTAATCCTTCATGCCTTGGAGAGGGTGGCCACTGACGGAAAGACCCAAGTATTCCTTTTCCCAACGAAAACGCTGATGAGCATCGGCTTCTTTCACGGGGGTAAGTTTGAGATTTTGGATTTCTGATCCGGGCAGCATCCCAAAAATATCGGTCTGACCTTCAGACAAGGAAGATTGAATACTTTTCGCGTAATTTGAAATTTCTTCATAGTTCGCGGCCATTTGAGCGCGTTCACCGAGGTCGTCGAGCGTGCCGGATAAGGCCAAACATTCGATGATCTTTTTATTCAGCATTTTTGCAGGGACTCGTCTCGCCAAATTTTCCAAGTTGCTAAAGGGACCTTCCTTCTCACGCACATGAATGATTTCCCGAACCGGACCTTCTCCCATCCCTTTCACAGCCATGAGCCCGAAGCGAATGGTTTTTTCGTCCACAACGGTAAAGTGCGCTCGCGATTCATTGATATTAGGAGGCAAAACAGCGATGTTCATGTTTCTACATTCTTCAATTTCCACCACAACTCGATCGGTATTATCCGCATCCGAAGTGAGGAGAGCCGCCATGAATTCAGCAGGGAAGTGAGCTTTGAGATAGGCCGTTTGATAAGCGATGAGCGCGTAACAAGCCGCGTGAGATTTGTTGAATCCGTAACCGGCAAAGGGCTCGATCACTTCATCGAAGATTTTTTCGGCCAATTTTTTTTGGTTTCCATGTTTTACCGCACCTTCAAGGAATTTTTCTCGTTGCGCAGCAAGTTCTTTCGCAATCTTTTTCCCAATTGCGCGACGAAGAAGATCCGCCTCGCCGAGAGTGAAATCAGCAAAAAGTTTGGCAATTTCCAAAATCTGCTCCTGATAAATGGCGATTCCATAAGTTTCCTTCAACACTTCCTCAAGCGAAGGATGTAAATAAGTCACCTTCTTTTTTCCATGCTTTCCATCAATATAAGTGGAAATGAATTGCATAGGACCCGGACGATAGAGCGAAACCATGGCAATGAGGTCCCCAAACTCCGTGGGTTTAAGTTCACGCAAATAGCGTTTCATCCCTGCGGATTCCAATTGGAACACCCCCGTTGTTTCCCCTCGTTTTAAAAGCTCGTAGGTTTTTGCATCATCCATGGGGAGCTTCGCAAGATCCACAAGCACTTCAGGTCTCGTTCGTTTCAAAATTCCCAAAGTTGTTTCAATGATGCTGAGGTTTTTTAGACCGAGAAAATCCATTTTGAGAAGTCCCAATTCCTCGCAGGGTTTCATGGAATACTGAGTGACAATTCCTTCTTGATCGCCCGCCGCTTTCTGAAGAGCCGTGTGTTCGGTGAGGGGGTCGCGAGAAATAATGACCGCACACGCGTGAGTCCCAACTTGGCGAATGGTGCCTTCCAATTTAATGGCGGTGTCCAAAATTTCCTTGGCATTAACGTCTTCCTTATAGAGTTTTGAAAGCTCGGGATCATGAAGGGAGGATTCCTGCAAAGGGGCGTATTTCCCTAAAATAGCGAGTGGTACTTTCTTGGCAACCGCATCGACTTCGGAATAGCTAAAACCGAGGGCTCGCCCGGCGTCGCGAATAGCCGCTTTTGCCGCGAGCGTACCAAAGGTGATGATTTGAGCCACATGATCCGCTCCATATTTTTTTGTAACGTAATCCAGCACTTCATCACGCCTGTCGTCCGCAAAGTCCACGTCAATATCCGGCATGCTGATACGTTCCGGATTCAAGAATCGTTCAAAAAGAAGGCCATATTTTAGGGGATCGAGCTCAGTAATGCGAAGGCAATAGGCGATGATAGAACCCGCTGCACTTCCACGTCCCGGGCCCACGATCACGCCACTTTCTTTCGCATGACGAATAAAGTCATGAACGATCAAAAAATAGGTGTCGAAGCCCATTTTATGGATGGTTTCAAGCTCGAATTCCAGGCGCTCGCGAGCTTTCTCGCTCGCGCCCTCCCCATACCTCTCCACAAACCCGGTCTCACAAAGCTCACGCAAGAAATCTTCGGGTTTTTGCGTCCCGGTGTCGAAACTGGGAATTTGTTGCTGCCCAAACTCAATCTCCACATTGCACATCTCCGCAATTTTCACGGTATTTTTTACGGCTTCCGGGCAAAACTGAAACGACTCAATCATATCCTCCGGCGAGCGCATGGAATAATTACCCACAAATTTAAAGCGATGTTCATCGTCCACGGTCTTTTGAGTTTGCACACAGATGAGTACGTCGTGGGCTTCCGAATCTTCGGGATACGCGTAGTGGCAATCGTTGGCCGCCACCAAAGGAGCCCCTGTTTCTTGAGCGAGGGTCAGGAGCTTGCTATTTACAATGCTCCAGTTGGCAATTTCCGGATGATGCTGTAATTCCAAAAAGAAAAATTCCTTCCCAAAAATGTTCTGATATTTCTCAATGGCTTCTTTGGCACCCACAAGATTGTTATCTAAAATTGCTTTAGGAACTACTCCGTTCAGACTGCCGCTAAGTGCAATAAGTCCTTCGGCGTGCTGCGCAAGAACCTCATCGTCAATACGAGGTTTGTAGTAAAAACCCTCCAAAGCCGCGAGGGTGCTGAGTTTTAATAAATTGTGATAGCCGACGTTATTTCGTGCGAGTAAAACCAAAGAAGAATAACGATTTTCCGGTGTCTTAATCGCCATTCCCAGGGGGGCGACGTACATTTCTACCCCTAAAATAGGTTTAATCCCGGCCGCCTTTGCCGCTTTGTAAAACTCAAGAGCTCCATACATCACGCCGCTATCCGTGAGAGCAAGCGCAGGACTCCCCTGATTTTTTGCAATTTGAACGTACTGCTGGGGCTTGGCCAGCGCAGTGAGAATGCTGTAGTGACTATGATTATGGAGATGGACAAAGCTCATCGCGTATTTTCAAGAGTTTCTTCGAACCAAATGTTCAAGGCTTGATTGAAATCCGTGAAAAAGGGGATTTCTCCTGTCATCCAATTGAGCAAGGACCCCACAATCGTCAAAAGAATGGCGCTTCCTAAGATGAAGCCAACGCCATGAAAGGTTCCCGCTAAGAAGTTTCTCCACGCAATATGCAAAGGGTTGGAAAGATAATTCACGTAGCGCAAGAAAGCCGTTTCCTTGTTCACATAGAAATCAATGTGGGCGATGCGGGGGGCAGGCGGACCAGTCAGGGTTTGCTTTTTAGAGAGTGATGGTTTTCTCATAAGAGGGAAAGATAATGAGTCCTGCGGACGGCTTTTTTAAGCTCGGCTACGCCGAGTATGGTGCTCGGGGAGAGACTCGAACTCTCAATCCTTTCGGAACTGGTTCCTAAGACCAGCGCGTCTACCATTCCGCCACCCAAGCGCTAGGAGGATTCTAGCTAATTTACAATTAGTTTAGCAAGCTATTGACAAAACTTATAAAAAGTCCTAAATTACATTCCAGGCAAGGTTTACAGGGAATTAAAGAATATTCTATTGACGCTCTGGAGTATGATGAATAATCTAAGAACCACCTTGGCAACACCGAAAATCTAACGAAAGTAGGACTATGTCTACACTCTCGAAACTAAATACTCCTATCCTCAAGTTGAACCTGACGGAGATCATTGAAGATATCTTTATGGTCCTCTCCGAAAAGGAAAGGGAAGTGGTGGTTCAACGATTTTCCCTCGACAATAAAGAACGAAGAACCTTGGAAAGTATAGGACGCACCTTCAATGTAACCCGTGAACGTGTTCGTCAGATTGAAAAAATTGCGCTTGGAAAGCTGAAACGAACCGTGAATAGCTCTAAACTCCGCTTCATTCATGAGGTGGCCGAGGCCATTTTACGAGAGAACGGAGGCTTACTTTTGGAAGAAGAGCTCCTTCGGAAGATCCTCAACATGATTGAGAAGACCATCGACATTGATCAACACATTGTTCGCTTGTCCCTCACCATTTGTCCCAATATTACTTACATCGAAAAAAACAATCTTTACCGTTTGTCTTGGCACCTTACGAGCATTCCTGCCATCTTGATTCAAGATTTGCTTGAACACACGCAAAACATTTTGGGTTCTAATAAAGAAGTTATTGAGGAAGAAGCCCTGGTGAAAGAGTTAATGAACTCTAAACAAAATAGTAGTCATGATCTCTCAGAACAATTCTTTGCATCTCTCTTGAAAATTGATGAACGTATTAAACTTTTAGAGCAAGGGTATGGCCTCATGACTTGGAGACACATCAATCCGAAGAGCATACGCGATAAAGCCCTTATTGTGCTGCGCCTTGAAAACAAACCCATGCACTTTGTGGAAATTGCCAAGAAAATCACCGATGCGAAGTTCGATATGAAACGTGTGACCGTTCAAGCGGTACACAACGAGCTCATTCGTTACCCTCAATTTGTATTGGTTGGCCGTGGACTTTACGCACTCAAAGAATGGGGTTTTGAAGATGGCACGGTGACCGACATCATTCAATCTCTTCTTCAAAAAAAGAGCCCTCTCAGCAAACAGGACATTATTAAAGGGGTCCTCAAACAACGACGTGTGAAAAAGGGAACCATTTCTCTCAATCTTCAGAAGAATCCTCAGTTTGTTCGCGTGGGCCGCGCGGTTTACGCCCTTGATCTTTCTAAAAAGTCTACGAAGTAGTTTTCCTAACTTAGGCTAAGCTACTTTTCCTCCACTATGGAAAAAACTCTTTTTCAAAAAATTATTGATAAGGAAATTCCGGCGGAGTTTGTCTTTGAAGATGAACGCTGCATCGCCATTAAGGATATTTATCCCAAAGCTCCAATTCACTTTTTAGTGATTCCCCGTAAAGCCATTCCAAGCGTGGAAGACTTGCAAGAAGAGGACCGAGATCTCGTTGCTCATCTCATCTTTGTCGGCCGCCAACTCGCCAGAAATTACAATTGCGAAGGCTACCGTCTCCAATTCAACGTCGGTGAAAAAGGCGGCCAAGTGATTTTTCACCTGCACCTCCACATGATGGGCTGGGCATCCGAAACAGGATGAAATCCTAGTTTCGGACTTTCCCTCTAAGCAAACCGATGCACGACATTCAGCCAAATCTCCTTGAGTGCGTCGTAACTGGCTCGGGCGAGTTCTTCAATTTGGCGAACAACAAGTCGAAGCTCCATAATGGCCATGCTGAGTAAGCGATAATTTTTCTTTCGACGATGCTTGGCCACAGCCGATTCCAGGTTTTCTTTTCTCGCCACAAGAATTTTCTTTACTTGTGAACGCATGACTTGCGCCGCAGGTGCCGCTTCCAAGAGCTTTTCACGAAGCGCCTTTCGGTCACTCAAATCCGCCACAGGTACTTTTTTCTTATCATCGGTTTTAGCCTTTTTCCCGCTGCTTTGTGCACTTTGCTCGGAAGCTTTTTCTTGAGCCACTTCACTCACACGCCCTTCCACCATATCTGTTTCCGAATCCAAATCATCTTCAGAAATTTCAACAATATCTAAATCCTCCGATGTTTCCACCGGTTCATTTTCAGCCGAGTTTTTGTGGGTTTTAAAGGGGTCCATAGCATCCATATTATACTTTAAAGCTGAAGATCGGTCAATTTTACCACTCACCAAAGGTGAGCATATAAAAGTAGTCGCGTCAGCGAAACCTTGATAAAAAATAGAGATTGGCGCAAATTATACAAAGATGAAAGAAATTCCAAAAGCATACTCGGCAAAAGATCACGAAGATCGAATTTACAAGATGTGGGAACAGTCGGGTGCCTTCGCGCCTGACCCAAATCCAAAAAAGGAACCTTATTCCATCATGATGCCGCCGCCCAATGCTACGGGCACTCTGCATTTGGGACACGCTACCATGCTCGCCATTGAGGATATTTTAATTCGCTTTAAGCGCATGCAAGGTTTTTCCACGCTTTACCTGCCCGGAACCGACCACGCGGCCATTGCCACACAAAGTGTGGTCGAAAAGAAATTGCAATCCGAAGGCATTAAAAATCCTCGTGAAGAACTTGGACGCGAAAAGCTCCTTCAGGAAATTCGAAAATTCGTCGATGTGAGTAAATCCACAATTCGCAAGCAAATACGAAAGATGGGAACCAGCTGTGATTGGAGCCGCGAGCGCTACACTTTCAGTGATGAAATGAACGTCGCCGTGAACGAACTTTTCCGAATGATGTACGAAGACGGTCTCATTTACCGAGGAGGCCGAATAGTAAACTGGGACCCCAAAATGCAAACCACCGTAGCGGATGATGAACTGGAATACGTCGAAGAAAAAGCACCTTTTTACTATTTCAAATACGGACCGGTCGTCATTGGCACGGCTCGCCCGGAAACTAAGTTCGGGGACAAAGTGATCGTGGTTCACCCTAAAGACAAACGTTACAAGCACCTGATTGGTCAAGAGTTTGATGTGGAGTGGATTGAGGGGACGATTCGAGCGAAAGTGATTGCGGACGAATGCATCGATAGGGAACTCGGTACCGGTGCCATGACCATCACTCCCGCACATAGCGTCATCGATTTTGAATTGGCTCAAAAGTACAATTTAGAGCATCCTCAAATCATTGATTTTAATGGAAAAATTCTTCCCGAGTGGTCTAAGTCATGTGGAGGGTTGGACCTTTTAACCGCACGTGAAAAAGTGGTGGAAATCTTGGAGAAGAAAGGACTCGTGGATCATATTGATGAAAACTATGTACACAATGTATCCGTGAATTATCGAGGCAAGGGCATTGTGGAACCTCAAATCATGAAACAGTGGTTTGTGGACGTGAACAAGCCTGTCATTCTATGGAAAAAGAAAAAGTGCAGCATTAAAGAAGTTCTCCAAGACACGGTGCGCAGTAAAATGATTCACATTATTCCGGATCGTTTTGAAAAAGATTATTTTCACTGGATCGACAACCTTCGTGACTGGTGTATTTCCCGTCAAATTTGGTGGGGACATCGCATTCCTGTTTGGTATTGCGTGGGTGGAGAGGCTTGTAAGTTGGAGTGTAAAAATCCAATTGTGAGTGTAAATTCCGTGGAAAAATGTCCTCATTGTGGGACTACTAAACTTCGTCAAGACGAAGACACCCTCGACACATGGTTCAGTGCGCAACTTTGGACATTTTCTACTTTAGGATGGCCGGAAAAGACACCCGATCTTTTGCGCTACGCACCTTCCAGCGTTCTTGAGACCGGCTACGACATCCTCTTTTTCTGGGTTGCACGAATGATACTCGGAACTACCTACGCCCTCCGAAAATCCGGCTTCAGCGAAGATAAATCCATTCCTTTTAAGAATGTGTATTTACACGGACTCATTCGCGACATTCGTGGGAAAAAGATGAGCAAATCCAACCCGGAAACCTGCATCGATCCGCTCGACATGATCGATAAATACGGAACGGACGCGGTACGACTTAGCCTCGTGATTGGTGGAACGCCAGGTAACGACATGCGCCTCTACGAGGAAAAAATCGCCGGCTACCGCAACTTTGTGAATAAAATTTGGAACGGGGCCCGCTTTGTTATTACGAATTTGGACGGCCACTCGGCGGAGCCGAGTTCGTCCTCCTTTTCCCGTTCAGACAAATGGATTCTCACGCGTTTAAACGAAATAATTGAAAAAGTAACGGCTCAATTGGAGGCATACCAACTTTCCGAAGCTGGCCTAAGCGTTTATGACTTTTTCTGGGGCGAATATTGTGACTGGTACCTTGAAATGAGCAAAGTGAAGAAAAATCCTGCCGTTCTTAAACATGTGCTCAAAACCTCTCTCGTGCTCATGCATCCCTTCATGCCTTTTGTTACGGAAACAATTTGGCAAGAAGTCAGTGACGGTATGCTCATCTCCGCTGACTGGCCCAAAGCCAATCCCAAATGGAATTTCCCATCTGAAAGCGACGAAATGTCCCGCGTCATGGAACTCATTTCCGGCATTCGTGTGCTAAGAGCGGAATCCAACGTTGACGCTACCAAAAAAATTCACGCCATCATCTATGCGCACGAAGAAATAGCCCTTGTTCTGGACAAAGCGGAAATCATCAAGCGACTAGCCAACCTGGGAAATCTGGAAATTCTTGAAAATGGGGAAAAAATCGACAAAGCTCTCACGACTTTTGTAGGGGACATCGAAATCTATCTACCCCTCGCCGATCTTATTGATTTTGAGGAGGAGAGAAAGCGCCTCAGCAAAGAGATTAGTCAATTAGAAGTTTATGTTGGTTCACTTGAGCAGAAACTAGGCAACAAAAAATTTCTTCAAAATGCACCAAAAGAAGTGGTTGATATCGAAAAGAAAAAGTTAAAAGAAACCATTAACAGGTTAGCGAAATTGAAAAACCAGTTTGAGCAGCTCAGTGCTTAAAACAGTTTAGCTGTTGGAAAACCACCCGTTTTCAGGTATAATGGTGAGATGGCAACGCCGAATCCAACCCGAGACGAGACGATTAAAGAGCTCAAACGACTGAAGTCTGAGGGGTCTTACGATGCCATGCTTGCCACCGCACAGAAAGCAACTATGGCTTACACCGAGGACGCGAAAATTTGGGAACTCCTGCATTATGCGCAGGCCCACTATGTGAACGAGAAACTCAAATCGCAAATTGTGATGCAGCTCGAAGAAAAAGAAGACTACGTCTCACTCGCTCAAGTTTATCTTAAATTATTGAGCATTTTTCCGGAGTCCAAACACTTGAAAAAATCACTTCAAAAAGCAAGAAAAAAAATTCAAGAAGGACATGAAACTGAAACACAAACGTATTACCGGAACGCCAAAAAACAAATTGAAGAAATGATTCAAAAAACGAACTATGAGGCCGCCATTCAGGCTTCTTTTGAAATTTTAGATCAAGACTCGGAGAATAAAACATTTTTACGTTTACTCGCGCATGCGGAGTCGCTGCTGGATGAACAAATGAACAAGGAACTCGAAAAGTACTATCAAGAAGTGCTTCCCGCATTAAAAGCGGAATACAAGGAACACAAGGATAAGTTTATTACAATTTAGCGAACAATGTATTGGTCGCGTCTTTGCCCGACGCCTACATATTTTATTGGGCAATCCAGGAGCTCTTCAAGGCGCAAAACATATTTTTTTGCGTTTTCAGGGAGTTCATCCCAATTATTCATTTCTTTTAAAGAAGTTTTCCAGCCCGGCAAAACTTCATACTCCACTTCCACTTCCGCGAGGTCTTCAAGCGAGGCCGGAATGCTCTTTATTTTTTTACCATGGAGGCTGTAGCCCACGGCAATTTGAATTTCATCAAGCTCATCGAGCACATCGAGCTTAGTCAGGTTGAGAGCTGAGAACCCGTTCACTCGAAGCGAGTAGGCGGTTAGGGGCACATCGAACCAACCACAACGTCGAGGCCTGCCCGTGGTGGAGCCATATTCGCCGCCCGCTTCACGGATGGAGTCCCCTAAAGCAGCGGTGAGTTCTGTGGGGAAAGGGCCGGCACCCACGCGAGTCATATAGGCTTTTACTACGCCAATGCTTTCTTTCAGTTGAAATGGGTTTAGTCCGGTTCCGGTGAAAACACCCCCAATGCTCGGATTCGAGGAAGTTACATAAGGGTAAGTGCCGTGGTCAATATCCAGCAAAGTGGCATTGGCGCCTTCCACAAGAACTTTTTTCCCGCTTCGAATAGCCTCGGCCAAGAAAAGGCCGGTGTCCGTCATCATGGCCAAGAGTCGATCTTTATATTGCTTCAAAACCGCCAATTCACCAACGGGTATATAGTCAAAACCATACACTTCTTGGTGACGAGCCAAATTTTTCCGATACTGTTCTTCAAAAGTTTCCCAGTGCGCAAGGTCGCAAAGCCTGAGTCCTTTTCGATTGATTTTATCCGAGTAGGCGGGTCCAATTCCTCTTCGTGTTGTACCCACTTGATGCTTGCCCTTGGAATCTTCCTGCGCCCCATCCATGAGTTTGTGGTAATCAAACAAAAGCGCCACCCGGTCGGAAATCTTTAAGCGCGATTCCACGTCGTAACCTTCCTTTTTTAAGAGTTCAAGTTCCTCAAAAAGAGTCTCAATGTGAAGGACCACGCCATTCCCAATCACGCAAGTGACATGAGGGTAAAGCATTCCACTGGGCAGAAGATGAAAAACGTACTTTTTGGTCGTCTCGCCGTCTTTAATATAAACGGTATGTCCCGCATTTGCTCCACCTGTTGCGCGCGCCACAATATCAAAATCCTTAGTGAGAATATCCACCAATTTGCCTTTTCCTTCATCGCCCCATTGTGCCCCTAAAACCACCGTGAGATTTTTCTGGTCAAACATAGGAAATCATAATAAGATAATGCACAAGCTCACTATATGAGAAAACTTCTACTTTTACCAGTTCTTCTTCTATGAGACTCAACTCCTCCGCTTTCACCACCGAAATTCCCGCCGTCTACACTTGTGATGGCAAAAATGTAAATCCACCTTTAAGCATTTCTGAAGTTTCAAGGGAAGCAAAAAGCCTTGCTCTCATCGTGGACGATCCCGACGCTCCTTCCGGAGATTGGGTTCACTGGCTCGTGTGGAACATTGACCCCGCAGCGACTGAGATTGCTGAAAACTCTATCCCCGGAATCCAAGGCACCACGGATTTTGGAACCGCCGCATGGGGAGGTCCCTGTCCGCCTTCGGGAACCCATCGTTACTATTTTAAACTTTATGCACTCAACATACGGGTAAACCTTCCAACCACGGCCAAAAAAGCTGACTTGGAATCTGCCATGCAAGGGCACATCCTCCAGCAAACCGAACTCATTTCTATTTATTCACGCAAATAAACCATGCCAAATCTATTCAAACAGTCGCTCAAGTCCACTGGAGTCTTCTCTCTCTCTCTCTCTCTCTCTCCGGCATTTTCCATCTCGCAACTGTACTGGGAGGCTATTAAATGAAAAGATGAAACACCTTTCCATCACCGTCTCTGGACGCGTCCAAGGAGTATTCTACCGGGCGGAAGCAAAAGAACGCGCACTTGAACTGGGACTAACGGGTTTTGCTCGTAATGAACCCGATGGGAGCGTCTCCATCGAAGCGGAAGGTCCCGAAGCGGTTTTAGAAAAATTCTTAGAATGGTGCAAAAGTGGCCCACGCATGTCCCACGTAGAAAATGTGGAGTATCTTTACGATGACGATCTCAAAAACTTTACCGACTTCAAAATCCAATGAAACGACTTTTCCTGGCTTTGCCCTTACCGGCGGAAGAAATTGAACGATTAGACTCCTACCTCACACCTTATCGCTCGGATCCTAATTTCAAAGATGCGAAGTGGGCTCAACTTCAAAATCTTCATATCACAACTTTGTTTTTAGGGGAGGTCCAAGGAATGATGATTCCTGAAATGCGACAAATTTTACGCGGATTTTTTGCACACATCCCACCCTTTGAGCTCCAATTTGAAGGCATTTTTCTTTTTCCGGGTAAGTTGCCTAAAATGGTCTGGGCTCGTTTTTATAAGAACTATTCCTTCACGGAACTCAACGCGGAACTTCGCAAATTTCTTTCCCCTTACATACAGGAAGACGAAGATGAGAAGGAGAGCATTCCTCACCTCACTTTAGCTCGATTAAAAACTCCTATTGATTCACGTAGGTTTGCCTTCAAAGCCTACAAAATGTCACCTCTCCAAATCAAAGAGTGCCATCTTTACGAGTCCGACCTCACTCCAGAGGGTCCCGTTTATACCCTCATCGAAAATTTTCCTTATGCTGTTTAATACTTAGCGAAGCCGAAAAACTTAAATCCAGGGGTTGTTGTTGGAGCTTCGACAACATGTTTTTGATCTATTAGTGCAAATGATATAATGACACCACCAACACCAGGCATTTTTTAAAACAAAAAACTCCTTCCGTTGGGAGGAGTTTCTGCGTCATCCGAGAGAAACTGTAACTTTATTACAGCACCCGACTATTTAAAGAATATCACAAAACCCTGTAATATTACAAACATGAAAATCCTCCCACCCTCTTTTTTCAACCGCCCCACCTTGGAAGTCGCCCGTGACCTCCTCGGCAAATTCCTCGTACGCCGCTTCTCCGACGGAACCGAAACCGCCCTCCGCATCACGGAAGTGGAAGCCTACGACGGCCCCGATGACAAAGCCTCCCACGCCTCCAAAGGCCGCACTCCTCGCACCGAAGTCATGTTCGGTGAACCCGGCCACTTCTACGTCTACCTCTGCTACGGCCTCCACTGGATGCTCAACATCGTCACAGGCCCCAAAGATTACCCCGCCGCCATCCTCATCCGCGGCGTAGAAGGAGGTAATGGCCCCGCCCGCCTCACGAAAGCTCTGAAGATTGATGGCTCCTTGAACACTCTCCCCGCCGCCGAATCCTCCGGCCTCTGGTTCGAAGATCGCGGCGAGAAAGTAGGGAAAATCAAAGCCACTCCTCGGATTGGAGTGGATTACGCGGGGGAGTGGAGCAAGAAGAAATGGAGGTTTGTGACCATATAGTAACGTTTGACAATACTATCGCTTGACGACACTAAAGTCACGGTGTACTATTAGGTCAGATATGAACCTACCTCTCCTCCGAAATGATCAAGAGCTTCAACTGCAAGGAAACGGAGAAAATACACACCCGAGAAGGCTCCAAACGGTTCGCCAACATTCAAAAGCTAGCTCTAAGGAAACTCAGGATGTTACATGCAGCAAAGGAGCTGAACGATCTAAAGGTACCGCCCGGAAATCATCTAGAAAAATTACGTAAAGACAGAGATGGAGAACACAGTATCAGAATCAACGATCAGTGGAGAATATGCTTTAGATGGAACGATGGAGATGCTTACGACGTAGAAATTATTGACTACCATTGATACTTAAAAATAAATAACAAAAAAACGTAACCCTAGTAAGTTAGTAAGTATGAAAACATTAAAGCCTATACATCCCGGTGAAATACTTGCAGAAGAATTCCTTGTACCTCTAGGAATCAGTCAGTATAAACTTGCTAAAGATATTGATGTATCTGCAATTCGTATCAGTGAAATAATTCACGGTAAAAGATCTATTAGCGTAGATACTGCTTTAAGGCTGGGGAAATTTTTTAATACATCTGCAGAGTTTTGGGTAAATTTGCAGTCTTACTATGATTTAGAAATTGAAGAAGAGATTTTCGAAAAAACCATTTCGAAGAAAATTAAGATTTTTGAGTTTGCAGTATAGTTTTACAAAGAAGTAATCGCTGGCAAATATAGAAGTGAAGATCGACCTCACCCTAAACACCCTCTCCGCTACTGAAGATTCCGGCCTCTGGTTCGAAGACCGAGGGGACACAGTAGGGAAGATTAAAACAACTCCGAGGATTGGAGTGGACTATGCGGGGGAGTGGGCGAAGAAGAAGTGGAGATTTATGATAGACTAGTGCCTGTTGTCACTGCTCTGACAACACATTTTTGAGCACCAAAAGTTGCTTGCACTACTTCATCGGAGTACTATTTCACCGTCAGTTAACGCTAAAATTTATGTCTGTAAAAGAACGCCAACGATTACTGAATGACAAATGGCCTGAACAGTCCAAAAAGGATAGAGAGGCCTTACTTAAAGCTTTACGAAAAACTTCAAGAGTTGGGCTATTTGAAACGGAAAATCACGAAGATAGAGAAGCCTTAACGAGATAGGGACGATGATCAAAGGAAAAGCCATATTGTTAGACAGCTGTGTCATCCAATACTCACTCAGCAAAGAAAAGGGCCTTCTAAAAGCTACGGTTGATTTGATCGAGGAACTCATTCAAAACGACAACAAGCTTTATGTGAGCGAATTCAGCTATTACGAGCTTTTGAGAAGCGCAAGCACAGAAAATAAAGCGAAGGTTCTAGAAGAATTAGATCACTACGAAAAAATCCCACAAAGTGCTGATCGCCTGGAAAGAGCTACTTTGCTCTATTCCGCCTACTTGAAGGAAGGCAGCATCAAATCTGTTTTGAACTCCATTTCCGACATGGATGTATTTATCGGTTCACTGGTTTTCACGGATTCAGCCCCCTTACTTCTCACTGCAGATTTCAACGACTATCCAAGACCTTTTTTCAAAGAAACCGAAGTAAAATCACTTGAATACAAAAAGGGCCGAGGACACAAATGCACCCAGTACTACTACTTTTTGGAAGCCAACCTGGAACTATTTCGTTAGGCGACAAAGTAGGCAAGATCAAAGCCACCGCCTCGGAGTCGACTACGCAGGGGAGTGGGCCAAGAAAAAGTGGAGGTTTGCTGGAAAGTTTTAGCGAGTCAGTTCTCTGTCCCTGAGAGACAACAAAATAATATTATCAAGAATACACATGAGTTTTATACAATTTGCTTCTGTAAAGTAACCCAGTTTAAATTCACCATGAAGCAGTAAGTGCCTCTGTGGTACTATGTGAGCTCCACGGTATGCCTTTCCTCTATAGATGTAAGGGTACCAAGTTTTATAGAAAGTCTTTTTAAGACTACGAATGAAAATCATAGTTAAATATTTTGTCATTTTCGTGTTATAAGTTTCAGAATTAATGATATCGCCAAATTGCTTAAACCGGTCTTCGATTTTTGCACCAGGTATTTGACCCCTTCTTTTAATATGATCAGTAATTAACCCCTCTACCTGAGGTAAAAGGACATAAATACAGGAGAGATAGTCTTCTCTTTTAAAATCATCAACGATAGCCAGAAGAGCTCTGATTCTCTTTTTCGTTAAACTAGAGGCCAGCCATCTTTCTAAGATTTTTTCTAAAAATTGATTCTCTCGGAAAACCTTACAAATCAACGTGTTCACTTTCTCTAAATCGTTTTCTTTTTCAATCACATTTATCATCTCACCGTAGGGTTGTGGGAAAAGAGAGATTGTGGGGATCCAACCACTACTAATCAATTTGGAGATGCCGTTCGATCTGCGTAGTTTGCCAGAGGCAAGATTCGTGTGTCCTAAGATAAGGGTGGTATTATATTTTTTTGCCAAATCCTTGCCAATTTTTTTATACCGATCCTTTCTTTTTTTTGACAAGTAAAATCTTAAGTCCGGACATATCTCTTGGGTTAAAAATAACGTAGACCAATATTTTCCAGTGTTAAAATCAAAAATGAAAAAAGCAAAGTCAAAAAAATATTTTTCCTCAAAATTTGGAATGTGGATATCTGTAACCTCTCGAATGTCTGTGTTTAAGGTATCTTCACCTGCATGCGCTCCGCCAGGTCTCTTATGTATGAAACTCAAAATTAAATCGACATCCTGGGGAAAACAAAATTTTAACGAAATCTTTTTGTCTTCGCTCACGACTACATATACGATGCAGTGTGAAAATGGCAGAGATTGAATAGGGAATCTCGTTAGATATTCTTTATTTGCAAGGTCGAAAAGCAGCTTGGGGTGACAAGCAAATGGAAAACGGTTAACTTTGAAGGCTCTTTTCATAAGGGAAATTAAGTTGAGATTTAATCAAGTTTTGTTATACGAAAATCATAACTCAAGCAAATGTCTAATTATAGTTAAATCTCCCTCTTCCCACCCCCGCACTTTTCCTTTAAACTACACTCACACCTTAACCCATCCCCCGAAATGATCCCTCGCGACGTCATTGCCTCTCAAATCCCTCATGTTTTGAAAGGCACGAGTTTTACAAATCTCGGAAGCTATTACGAGGGGAAGGTTCGTGACAACTACACTCAAGGCAAGCGCCGCATCCTCATAACCAGTGACCGCCTTTCCGCCTTCGACCGAGTCATCGCGCTCATTCCGTTCAAGGGTCAAGTGCTCAACGCGCTCACGAAGTTTTGGTTTGAAAATACGAAGGACATTTGCCCGAATTACATCGAATCCTATCCCGATCCGCAAGTGATTGTGGGGAAGGAGTGCAAACCCATCATGGTGGAGATGATTGTGCGCGGTTACATCACCGGCTCCACCTCAACTTCTGCGTGGACGATTTATGCGAACGGGGGAAGGAATATCGGAGGTAATATTTTACAGGAGGGGCTCAAGAAGAACGAGCGCTTGCGCGCTCCTATCATCACCCCAACCAGCAAAGCGGCACACGGCGATCACGATGCCAACCTCACGCCCGAAGAGATTCTGAAGCAAGGCTTGCTCACCGCCGAGCAATGGGAAAAACTCTCCAATTATGCGCTGATGCTCTACGCCAGAGGAGTGGAAGTGGCCGCTCGCCAAGGAGTGATTCTGGTGGACACCAAATACGAATTCGGCTTCACCCCGGAAGGGGACATTGTGGTGATCGATGAAATCCACACGCCCGACTCTTCACGGTTCTGGATTGCCGCGACTTACGAAGAAAAAATGGCCACCAGCCAAGAACCCGATAACATCAATAAAGAATTTTTGCGACTCTGGCTCGCCAACAAAGGCTATACCGGGGAAGGGGAAATCCCGGAAATTCCACAGGAGGTTATTTGTGAAACTGCCGAGAAATACATTCAAGCTTATGAAATGATCACGGGACAAAGCTTCACGGCCGAGCCCGGCGACGTTCTTTCTCGCATTGAAACTAATCTTAAACCTTATTTCCTATGATTGTCCCTTTTATACTCGGCTCAAAATCCGACCTCGATCACGCTAAGGAAATCGCCAAAATTTTGGACGATTACGGTGTGAAACATGAAATTTATATTTCCTCCGCGCACAAAGTTCCTGAAAAAACGCTGGAAATCATTAAACATTTTAATGAAAAAAAAGAAAGTGTGGTTTTTGTGACCATAGCCGGTCGATCCAACGCCCTCAGTGGATTGGTTTCCGCCAATACGCATTTTCCGGTTTTGGCTTGTCCCCCCTTTAAAGACTACGCCGATTACTTGGCCAACATTCATTCCTCCTTGCAAATGCCCAGTGAAACTCCGGCTCTTACAGTAGTGGATCCGAAAAATGCCGGTCAAGCGGTGGCTCGCATTTTAGCTTTGACCGACAAGGATCTCGCAAAAAAAGTTCGTAATCATACCAAAGTGGTTCAAAATTTATTTGATACTAAACCCTGCACACTTTAGTGCGTATAAAAATGAACAAAGCACTCTCTCCATTGGACGGACGCTACGTTGAAAAAGTGGGCGAACTCGCTCGATTTTTTTCCGAAGCCGCACTCATTCGAAGTCGTATTGCAGTGGAAGTGGAATGGCTCATTTTTCTTGTCAATACACTCAAACTGAAAGGGACTGAACGTCTACATGAGAAAGAAGTGGCCGCCCTCCGAAAGCTCTATACCGATTTTCAAGATGCCTTTGCCGAGGAGGTGAAAGAAATCGAAAAAACCACGAACCATGATGTAAAGGCCGTGGAATATTTTTTACAAAAAGCACTCAAGGTTCTAAAACGCGGAGACCTCATTTCTTTTGTTCATTTCGGCTGCACCTCGGAGGACATCAATAATTTGGCTTACGCTCAAATGCTGAAAGGCGGAGTACATACCATTCTCCTGCCCAACCTGGAAAAAGTTTTAGCCGGATTTAAAGACTTTGCGGAGACCTATCGAAAAGTGCCCATGATGAGCCACACGCACGGCCAAGCGGCCTCGCCAACCACGGTGGGGAAAGAATTCAAAAATGTGGGATCCCGTCTTTACCGTCAGTATGAACAACTTTCAAAAACTCAGTTTTTAGGAAAAATGAATGGAGCAACGGGTAATTTCAATGCGCATACAGTGGCATACCCGGAGGTGGATTGGGCGGCGGCTTCTCGTCAATTTGTCGAAGATTTGGGCCTCGAGTGGCAACGCTACACCACGCAAATTGAACCCCACGATTACATGGCGGAAATTTTTGATAATTTGCGCCGCACAAACACCATTTTGATCGATTTTTGCCGTGACAGTTGGACTTACATCTCCATGGGTTACTTCAACCAAAAGACAGTGAAAGGAGAGGTGGGTTCATCCACCATGCCGCACAAAGTGAATCCCATTGATTTTGAAAATGCCGAAGGGAACTTGGGACTTGCCAACGCCTTATTCACTCATTTCAGCGAAAAACTTCCCATCTCCCGCATGCAGCGCGACCTCACCGATAGCACGGTGCTCCGAAACATAGGAACCGCTCTCGGGTATTCCCTCCTTGCTTACAAAAGCATTCAAAAGGGACTCGGTAAACTCGAAGTAAATGAAGCAAAGCTTCGTAGTGACCTCGACGAAAACTGGGAACTTTTGGGGGAAGCCATTCAAACCGTGATGCGACGCTACGGAATTCAAAATGCCTACGAGCAGTTAAAAGAACTAACACGCGGTGAGAAAGTAAGTCAGAAAAAAATCGCTAACTTTGTTGATGAACTCGACATTCCCGAAGACGCTAAAAAGCGCTTGCTGAAGCTCACTCCGGAAGGGTACATTGGACTGGCCGCTAGTTTATAGATTAACGCTTCGCGTGATGATTTACTCCGACCGCGATATCAAACGACTCATAAAAGCTGGAGAAATTGTTATAACTTCTCCGGAAAACGACCACATGGATAACATCCATGCATCGAGCCTCGACCTTCGTTTGGGGAGATTTTTTAAAGTCTATGAACACAGCAAATTTCCCGTTCTTGATCCTCTGAAAATGCGCTCCTTCGAAGGTATGACCAAACAAATTGAAGTCACGGATATCGCGGAACCGTTCATCGTACACCCTGGCGACTTTGTGCTCGGTGTCACCGTTGAAAAAGTAAAACTCCCCAATAATATTGTGGCTCGCGTGGAAGGTCGCAGCTCCCTCGGTCGCCTCGGCATTATTATCCATTCCACCGCCGGTTTCGTGGACGCGGGTTTTGAAGGAAACATCACGCTCGAAATCACCAACATCAACAGGATGCCGGTCGCCCTCTACCCGGGAATGCGCGTGTGCCAGCTTGCGTTCGAGCCCATGAGTTCGCCGGCCGACGTCCCTTATAACATGAAGAAAAGCTCCAAATACCAGGGTCAGGAATTTCCGGAAGAAAGTCGCCTCAATTTGGATCCGGAGTTTGTGAAAATAGCGGAAGCCCTACAGAAAAGCCAACCGAGTTGACTAGAAAGCCGCCTTGAGCGTTTAGGCCGCACTTACACTTCTACTTCGCATTAATTCCTCAGCGATCTTTTCAGCTTTTTTGACTTCAGCGATTTGGTGATGAACAATGCCTTCGATGTACCCGAGCCGCATTACACCATTGATGAGCAAAATTTGATAAATGAGCTCGGCTTTGTTGTCCCAAGTTTGAATGGAATCATAACGTTCTAGAGGAGGGTCGAAATGCTCCAGATTGATAGCCTTGCCGTCGGGACCCTCACAAACCGCATTGATGATTTTTGCGATTTCCGGGCGAACAAGAGAAGGCGCAAATTCTTTTTTAGACCTTCCAGAGACATTTTCGTAGTGAGGCGTTCGAATGGGAACGGTTTTTCTCGCGCTGTCCACCAAATGAACGGCATCGCTTTCCTGTCTTTCCAGAAGATAAAGATTATGAGCCTCCACTTCTTGAGGAATACTGCCTTGCCCCAAAATGGCGGCTCCGTATTTTGTGGTGAGCGCCCGTGAAACACGATCTTTATTGCGCTGGAAACGTTCATTGATGCGAGGATCTTCTTCAATAAACTCAATCAACGCTTGAGCGGCTCGTGCGGGACCGCTGCGCTCTTCCCCTTCAACACCTAACTCCGTGTACAAGTTACCCGTAATGACGCCTGCTTTCTTCATTACCCCTGCAAATCTTCGCAAGACGGAATCCATACCGCGCGGATCAACAAATGGATTTCCGCAATAGGTGCTGGCAATGGGATTGTAAACTCCATCGAAAATGTTTCGATCCAAAGGTTTTTCCTCCGTCGCACCCGTATCTTCATCTTTGACCGTGACATAAAAACGATTTTCGCGCACTGCATACCGAGCGTCTAAAATCGTATAGTTTTTTTCTTCCTTTTTCTCTTTGTCTTTATAGTCACAATGCTTCCCGACAAAAAGATCCTTCACCATTTGACTGGCCTTAAACACTTCACCGGGAACGTCTTTGAAAGAAAGAATGGATGTTTTTACTTTTCCAGTCTTTGCCAGAATAAGGTTCCAACCCAGAAGCCGATCCAAATCCTCCTTATATTTGGTGAGCAATGTCTCACGGTCAGGCACTTTACTCTGCTCGATGCTGGCAAAAAGATTGGGCTGATCTCCACTGGTACCTTTTTCACAGCGATAGCCTTTTACATAAGTATCGAGCAGCAAGTTCGCAGGGTCTCGGTCCTCTTGAAAAGCCGCGCCTTCGGGTTTTTCAAAATTATTGATATTGGCGAAGATATTCACTCGAACCGGACTCAAAAAAACATTGGGATCGCAGATACCGTTAATGGTCGCTCTCGGATTGGTTTTGTCGTCAAGGTTGGTTTTACTTGAACTACTGATCCAGTCTCTCATCCTTTCCTGCCACTCCTTGGGAATATCGGTTAAACGCATAAAATCTCCCGATTCGGTTCCCATCATGTACATTTCCCCATCTTCACCTTCGAAAAGAGACAACATGTCTCCCGAGAGCAATTCCACCGATTCAATATTTTCTGCACCGCCAAGGCCCTCAATAATTTGATTGGTCATCGCGATGATGGTTTCCGACTTACCCGTTCCGCTGTCACCTCCCATAACCACTGTTTTACGAAGTCCGTTCTTTGCCGTAATGGTGAGCGCTGAACCATGAACGGGCATTCCGCCGACGGCTTTTACCCGTTCATTGGCCACCGTCAGTACGGGTTTTTTAAAATAGCCCATGTAATCGGTAATGTCCTCAGCATCAACCCAGGAAACCGGAATGGAAGTTCCATCGGAATCTTCATCCAAAAAGTTACCGATTCTGTAATCTTCCCCGATCGTTTTAGTGGGAATACCCATAAAACAGATGGCGTCCGGCTTCAAATTTTGCATTTCGGCCAAAGAGACATCGAATTGAGGGAAAAGTTGAAGTTCATGAACCATGTAGTGGCTGTAGGATCGGTGCATTACGAGCATGAGTCGCGTAGGACCCACTTGAACCATTTTGCACACGTAGTCTTTGGGATTCATAACTTCGGCAAATTCACCCAAGCGTTTTCTAAAAAAATCTTTCCCGGGAGCGGAACTACCGTCTCCGTCGCGGCGATAAATACCTCGCTCATAACCGGCCACTCGAGCCGTGCCGGGAGTAACCATGGCGGGGGACCTATCGGTAGCCACGCTTTGTCCGGCGAATTCCGCACGGCCTATAAATTTTTGAGCCCATGCTTGTAAACCGGAATCGGCCTTGATGCCGCGAACCGTGGGATAAGCGGCTTGAAAACTTGCAGGGTAACTGACTTTTCGAGTCAGAGCCAATAATCTTTCTTTCGTATGCAGAGGAACCAAATCTTCGTCGAGACTGTTCAAAAAAGCTGAAAACAATTCGTAATCACGAGTGTATACCAGAAGTTTTTCTCTATCTTCTTGAGGAAGTTTTTGATTTAAGCCCTTAATGATCATTTCAATTCTTTCTTGGAGAACTTGAGCCTCCTTCTCCGGACTAACAAAAGCTTGAATAATCGTCTGGATAAAGTCTGAAATTCTCACTTCTGCTCCTCTCAAAAGATCTCCTTGGTCCGAGGCTGAAAGACCGTCGGGAATTTTGAGTCCCAAAATCTTGATCATACTCGGGTTAAACCACAAATTCGCGACGCGAATGGCGATTTCTTCAAAAATATCACGGCGAACATTTTGGAAGTTGCGGGATTCGAAGCGTTTCGCAAATTCATCGGCGCCATATTGAGCGATAATGGCACTGTCTTCCATTTGCTCCAAGCCCGAAATTTGACCTTTCACTTGAAGCAAGAAAATATTGAACAAATCACGGAAAGCTTCGCTGTTTATAAAATCTTCCGCCGTTCGACATTGGACGTCACGAATGGTGACAATGGTGGTCGGAGAGCCTGGTTCAATGCTGGACATGTATTGTGAACCAGCCGGAGAAAAACGATTGGTGAGTCTGTCTTTTCCGGTGCGTGGGTTCGAGCGCAAACGCTCAAGAAGCACACTTTTATCTTGTATCGTTCGCGCCAAATCAATTTCACCGCCGGGGAAGAGTTCCTTGAGCGCATTGTTAATGGGATCCAGGTCTTTTTCTTTGTTCAAGCGAGCACGAATGGCTTGGAACTCATCCCAATATTTGAGAAGCAAACGAAGATCCGTTTCAATACCCAAACTAAAATCCTTGTATCCTTCCTCGGTTCCATCCACCAAACCTCCGAAAGCAAAACGAGCATACCCTTTGGCCTGTGGAACAACTTCAATTTTTCGAGCACGTGCCAGAGCCAAAAGAAAAGGCCGCAGCGCGGGATCATTGGTCGTTTGATCAAGACCCACCAAGAAATAAAAAGGACCTTGTGGCTCGATGCACCGTTCTTCAAGGCCTGGAAATTCTGCGGACAAACGCTTCACGGCTTCCCATGCGGCCTGGCTCCTTTGCGCGGAGTCTTTTTGAGTTTGTTTATCGAGCCGGAATTCTTTAAGTTTTGAAACAAGATCGCTCAAAAATTGATAGTAATCCATAGGCTCAGCGCCACGTGCTTGAAGTCGATCGAGCTTGTTTCGAGAGTCAAGAAGAAGTGAATACATGGCAGCGTTAAAATCTTCCGCGTTTAGATCGGAAAAATTCTCATGGAGAATTTGATCAAGCAACTCACAAGTATTACCGTAAGGATTAAGAGCATTACTGAGGATATTGTAAGGATTCGTCACATCAATGTAAGCCTCAATGGGTTTGCAAACTCTTTTTACCAGGAGACCGATGAGTAAAGTTTCTTGGTCCATGTACAGAGACATGGCATTGCAGCCATCAATATTCTCGGCCACAAAATCTTCAAAATTCTTTCCGTCTTCCATCACGGAGTTGTCATTCGTCAGAAGCACTCCCGTGCGCCGCCCGGCTCCCATGGCCCACTTCGTCGTTGAGATGGAGCCGTAGATGCGAACCGGATTGGGGAAACGAGGTCGGTATCGTTCGTAAAACTCGGCAAAAGAAGGATCGCCTTGTCGGTCTTTTACTTTCTTGGAAACTTGTTTGTGATAAGGTTCATCGGCCAAAATAGCCAAGTTGTATCGGGAGGCAAGATCCAACAGTTTCAGCTTTACTTGGGGGCTGGCCACTTGAGAGGTCGGATTGTGCGGATCATTGAAGTAAATCAATATACTGGAGCAATACAGCTCAAAGAGTTCCGGAAACTCGGCGAGTGCTCGGCGTTTTTCTTCCAATTGTCTTTCAAGAGAATCGGGATTTTGCGATCCGTCGCCGTTCAACTCAATTTTAATAAAGTTCTTTTTGGGGAAATCTTCTTCGCGTAAAACATCTCCCACCGTCCAGCTTACCTCAGACAAGGCAAGACTCGGCTCAAACGACCCGTTCTCAATGTCATTCAGAAGACGTTCCACCAAGTCCAGATCAGCCGGTTCCAAACGAGACCGAATTATTTCCAAAGGGGTTTGAATTTTTTCGGCAAGATGGGCGGCCCCGACTCTGATGCGCCCTCCCAAGGCTCTGAGACGGTTTGCCGCAGCTCTGAATTGTCCACGGTCAAACATTTTTGCCGCCGCTTCAATCCCACCACTTCGAAGAAGTTTCGTGACTTTTCCTTTCATAAAACCCGGAATATTGGCGCCAAGCACCTCATCCATACGGGCAATCACGGCATTCACAACGACGTCCGATCGAAGCGCCGATTCATGAATGGCTTCCGTGACGCGGGTTTTTACTTTGGCGCCAATACGACTGACGGCTTCTCCCTCAGGGGGAAGGTGAGGACTTCTTCGAGCGTCCAAGGCGCGCTGTAAAGCCGCCGCTTCCGCCGCCGTGGTCTCCTCGGGTATTCCAAGATCTCTTTTTAATGCAAGGAGTTTTTCTCTGCATGCCTGGAGTTTTTGCCCTTTAAAGTCGGCAACTTTTTTATTGTGACCCTTCAAATGAAAGCGTCCCGGAAGTCCGATTTCACGACGACCGCCACCTTGAGGAACAGTAATGGCACGATACCCTTTACCTTTTAAGTCTTTGAAGAAATAATCCATCGTGAGCTCACCGGTTCGTCTCTCAAGACGACGATTATTTTCCCCAATTTCAGAAAAATCACCCGACTTCATTTTTTTCACAAATTCCAAAAAGCGCTTGAATTTCTTCAAATTCATATAATCCAATTGTCCTGTTTTTTGCCATTCTTTTTTTCGAACTTCTCCGTGCGGAAGCAAATGCACACCTTCCGCTTCCAAGAGGGCGGCCTTTTCGTTTACACTTTGAATGAGTTGATCAATATCGCCATTTTTAAAATTCTCCAGAATCAGACGAAGGTTCATTTGCGTGTTGGCGGGCGTTCCGGAATCTTTCACATGGAATTGCTCCAAATACCTGGTGACCTCCGGAATAAGAGAGTAAACCAAAACGGTACCCGATCTTTTTGCGGCGTCGGAATCATCAATAACAACCAAACGACCGATAAGTCCTTTCCATTCTTCTTTTAGAACGTCATCCGTAAAAATGTGATGTGGAATGGAGCTTGCCTTCACGATAAACATGGATCGTTTATCCGCTTTCATTTCTTGCATCAAATGAGGAGTAAAAGGCTCCGCCTCTTCCATCACTCGTACCGGACAATTTCCATTCGCATGTTTGCTGAAGAGCTGCTCCCTAACCAAACGAAGAGCGGTTTCGGACGTTCCGCTCACAATGGCTTTGGTGAGACCGCGAGCTCCTTCCAAATTGGGGAACTCAATTGCCTTTTTTTTGAAATCTCGCTTTTCAGCTTCCGTCGTGTAATGAGTACTTTGCTCATTGAGCCTATCGACGGCACCCAAGAAACGATCAAAAACCCCTCTATCGCAACGGATGAGATCTCGAAAGGCATAAATATTTTGCAAAGTTCCACCAAAAACAATTTTCTCAACCGTTTGGATCCCTTTGGGCGTGACGGGAGGAGTTCCGAGCGAAAATCGGTAGCGAGTGAGAGCGTCAACCAGGTCGGGTGTGATGGCAACTTCAGGGTCACCCTTACCGGTAGAAATCTTTTTCCCAATTGCCGATCGTAAGGTTTTCTCGAACTCTGTGCCGCTGGAAAGGACTCCAAACACATCCGAAGGAATGGGTTTGGTGATGATTTGTTTGATGTATTCGTAGGAAATATCATCGAGCAAACGCTTGCACTCCGCCACTTCGGCCTGCACATATTGAAGCTCTCCTTCGCTGAGGCCGAGGAGCCTATCCTTCAGGTTAATGATACGATTAATAACCGGCATGAGGGGCGTTACTTTCACTTCCTCCATCAAAGGCTCGGCAAAAGCTTTAAGCTGAGCGATCTCTCCTTCCAGATCGTGGTAGTAATCCAATGAAACACTCGAATTGGCGCTCATGAATCGAGGGTTTGAGAGTAAAAGTCTTCAATTTTAGGGAGCAAAACACTCAATTTTTCGTTCTCATCGCAATAATCCAAAATCTCAAAATAAATTTTTTCGAGCGAATTGTTGTTCTCAAAATAAGAGTAAATCGCCACCTGAGTGCCTAAAACCTCAAGCTCGCTCAAGTTGAGTTTGGGCAACTGCACGGCCAGCAGTTCGATAATAAATCTTTGAAAAGAGATTATTTTTTCCATAAAGCACAAGTGAAACATTAAATAGTGCCGAATGATAAGTGAAAGCCGCGTCCTTGACAAAAATATGGACTTGCGAAGTTTTCCGAAGCGTATATTTTAGCTCAAACAAGCCGAAAGATAGACCCAAGCGATCTTTTTATGCACTCATTTCTCCGGCCAAATCGCTTTCCATGAGGCTACGAATTTCAGAAAGTTTTCGTGTTTGAGCTAAAACCCACATGAGTTTGCTCACGGTGGATTCGGTAGTCATGTCCTTGGAACTCAGTGCGCCGGCTTGCTCCGCTTGATAACCCACGGCGTAAGAGGCAAGGTTAGTCACTCCATTCTCCATTTGGTTGGCCAAGACTAAGGGCACGCCTTGCTTGGTACATTTTTCAATTTTTGAAATAATATTGGAGGGGACGTTCCCGGGACCAAATCCCTCTAAAATAATGCCATGAGCTTTTCGTTCCAACACTTTGTCTATAATTTCAGGATCAAAACCGGGGAAAAGTTTTAAGACAGAGATTTTAGTGTCGAATAAAGGCTGGTAGTGTAGTTTTCTGTCGCGTCGTTTGAGTCTCCAATCATTCAGTTTAATCGGACGACCGAGTTCGCCAAGAACAGGGTAGTTGGGGGAGTGGAACAAAGCCGAGAACGATTCATGGAATTTTTTAGCTCGATTCCCTCGAATAATATGATTCGAAAGAACGATGCAAACCTCAGCAATATCCAGGGTGGCGGTGAGACAAGCGTAAATCAAATTATTCCTTCCGTCTGAACCAATTTCACTCAAAGGGACCAAAGACCCGGTAAAAACTATTGGTTTATTTAAATTTTGCAAAGCGAAAGACATCGCACTTGCCGTGTAGGCCATGGTATCCGTTCCATGAGCCACTACAAATCCATCATACTGATCGTAAAGACTGTGAATTTTCTTTGCAATTTGCGTCCAAATCTCAGGATCCATGTTCGAACTGTCAATATTCACTAAAACCTTAAAATCAAACTGGAGGATTTTCTGCAGTTCCGGAAAAAGCCGTAAAATCTCGGACGCGTCTTGCGCCGGTTCCAGGACTCCTGTCTTTGAATTGCGCACCATCCCAATGGTTCCACCACAGAAGAGGAGACAAATTTTTGGTTTTTTCATAACGTGATGATAACATGCGAGAGTAAAAATTCATCCCTTTTTATGTTTCGTCCCGTCGATCCCAAAACTCAGCTCCCCGAAATCGAGCATAAACACATTGAATACTGGAAACGAAAAGGAATTTTTGAGAAATCCGTGGAGCAAAGAAAAGGAAAACCCAAGTTCGTTTTTTTCGATGGTCCTCCTTTTGCCAATGGGCTTCCTCATTACGGTCATATTCTTGCGCAATCGCTTAAAGATGCGGTGACGCGGTATTTCACTATGCGGGGCTACTATGTCCCTCGTGTGAACGGCTGGGATTGTCATGGGCTTCCCGTGGAATACGAAATTGAAAAAGCCTTGGGCTTAAACGGACGGAAAGACATCGAAGCCATGGGCATTGAAACTTTTAATGGTAAATGTCGCGAAAGTGTTTTTCGTTATACCGAGCAGTGGAATGAACTCCTGGAGCGCTTGGCTCGTTGGGTGGATATTGAGCATGGCTATGCGACTTTGAACGCGAACTACATGGAATCGATTTGGTGGGTCTTCAAGCAGATTTGGGACAAAGGAATGATGTATCAGGATTTTAAAGCCATGCACGTTTGCCCTCGTTGCGTCACGCCGCTTTCGAATTTCGAAGTTTCTCTCGGCTACAAAGATGTCACGGACCTTTCAGTGATCGCACAATTTGAACTTGAAGAAGAGCCGGGTACTTTTTTCATTGCTTGGACCACGACCCCATGGAGCATCCCTTCAACCATGGGGCTGGCCGTAAAAAAAGACATCGATTACGTTAAGGTTCGGACACCCCGTGGAAATTTCATACTTGCGGAAAAACGAGTTCCTTGGGCCTTCGCTCATCTGCCCCCTGCAGAGTATGAGATCATTGAGCACTTCAAAGGCGAGAAAATTATTGGGAAAAAATACAAACATGTTTTTGATTATTACAATTCTCATCCCGAGGTTCAGAAATCAGAAAAAGCTTTTCACACCGTCGCCACCGATTATGTGAGCGATGAAGATGGAACGGGAATTGCGACCATCAACGGCGCTTTTGGAGAAATCGACATGGAAGCCGCAAAACTGCACAATCTTCCGCTCATTCTTAATGTTTCCATGGATGGGCTTTATGATGCAACGGTAGGAAATTTTTCGGGTAAATTTGCAAAAACTCAAGACCAAAACCTCGCCGAGGATATGGAGGTACGCGAGAAATTGTTTAAAAAAGAAAATATTCGTCACAGCTACCCTCATTGCTGGCGTTGCGACACGCCGCTTCTCAATTATGCCACCAAAGCTTGGTTCATTCGAGTGACGGATATTAAGGATAAACTCATCGCCAACAACAAAAAAATTCATTGGCAGCCCGATCATATTAAAGAAGGCCGTTTTGGGAAATGGCTCGAAAACGTTCGTGATTGGAATATTTCAAGGAATCGTTTTTGGGGGACGCCTCTTCCAATTTGGGAGTGCGAACAGTGCGAGGCGCAAGAGTGCCTTGGTTCCATTGAAGAACTGAAAGCGCGCAGTGGAAAAGTTCCCATGCGGGAGGGGGAAGTCGATTTGCATAAACCCTATATTGATGAAGTCACGTTTCCTTGTACAAAATGCGGCGGGATGATGCAGCGCATCCCTGAAGTCCTCGATTGTTGGTTTGAATCGGGAGCCATGCCTTACGCTCAGCTCCACTATCCTTTCGAGAACAAAGAAGAATTTGAAAATAATTTTCCGGCCAACTTCATTGCCGAAGGAGTCGATCAAACTCGGGGATGGTTTTACACCCTTCATGTGCTCGCGACCATTTTGTTCGACAAACCGGCCTTTAAAAACGTCATTGTGAACGGGATTCTCCTTGCCGCTGACGGAGAAAAACTTTCCAAACGAAAGAAAAACTATCCCGACCCCAAATTCCTTTTCGAAGAGAAGGGTGTGGATTCCACCCGCATGTTTCTTTACACCTCCACAGCGCCTCTTGCGGAAGATGTGCGTTTTTCCGAACAACATGTAGATGAACTTGTTAAGAAATTCACTCTTACCCTTTGGAACACCTATAGCTTTTTTGTGACTTACGCGAATATTGATGGTTACTCGGCGCAGCCGAGCTTAAAAATAGACAGTACTCACAAACTCGACCTTTGGATTCTTTCTCGTCTCAATGACTTGATTAAAGAAGTCACGGAAAACATGGACAACTACAACCTCACCAAAGCAACCCGTCCCATGCTGGATTTTGTAGACGACCTTTCAAACTGGTACGTCAGGCGTAGTCGTCGTCGTTTCTGGAAATCGGAAAATGATGGAGATAAACTCTGCGCTTACAGCACTTTATACGAAGTTTTAGTAAAATTTTCACAGCTCCTGGCTCCCTTTATGCCTTTTCTCGCTGATGAAATCTACAGAAATCTAACGGAGCAAGAATCGGTGCACCTCTCTGACTGGCCCAAAGCCGAAGAAGAAAAAATTGATCAGGGACTTAATGAGGAAATCCATTTGGCTAGGCAAATTGTGAACTTAGGTCACGCCATTCGTGGAAAGAAAAAAATTCGCGTTCGTCAGCCTTTGCAAAAAGTGATCATCGGACTTCCTAAATCCGTGAATCCCGAAAAAGTAACCCTTCAAAAAGAAGTGATTCTTGAAGAACTGAATGTTAAAGAACTCGAAATATTGGAAAATGCGGGAGACTTGGCCGATTTCGTCGCCCTGCCGAACGCAAAACTCTTGGGTCCAAAATATGGGAAAGAAGTTCAAAAAATCATACGGGAAGCAAAAAGTGGAAATTTTAAGGTTTTGGAAAACGGAAAAGTGGTGGTGGCCGGTTTCACTTTAGAACCCAATGAAGTCGAGATGGCTTATAAAGGGAAGGAAGGCATAGATATTGAGTCTGAGGATGGCACGGTGGTTTCTCTTGATTTAAATCTCACGGAAGAGCTCGAGCTCGAAGGTCTCATGCGGGAAGTGGTACGTCATCTTCAAGATCTGCGCAAAGAAGCAGGTTACCAAGTGAGCGATCGTATCCATGCTCAAGTCAAAAGTGAAGGTAAGTTGGAAGCTGCGGTGACTCAATTTGCCGGGATCATTCGCGAAGAAACCTTGGCGGAGGAACTGATGCAAGGGGGTAATTTTGAGTGGGATTTAGAAAAAGATTTCAATATCGAAGGGTTCTCAGCTAAACTTGCCGTAAGAAAGGCCTAAATTTTTATCCAAACCAACAATCCATGCGTATCATCGCCACCATCCTCGCCAACGCCCTTGCACTTTTCCTTGTCAGTCGCGTTTTGGAAGGTTTCGTTTTTGAAGGGGGCGTAGTGGCACCTATTATTGTAGGCCTCATTTTAACCGTACTGAATTTCATTTTAAAACCCATCTTAAAAATCCTTTCTTTTCCCTTGGTTTTTCTTACGGGAGGTCTTTTTTTGATTGTCTTGAATGCCCTCATGCTCTATCTGGCCGATTACCTTTTAGCGGTTATGGATTTTGAGGGTGTAGACCTGGCCGTGGACGGCTTCTTGACTTATCTTCTGGCAGCCCTTATCTTTGGCATAGCCAACTGGCTGATCCATTGGTTTTTAAAAGATAATTAAGCCGTTTATAATATGCAAACCACACTCCTCATTACACAACTTGTACTGGCCGTTCTCCTAGTGCTCCTCATTCTTGTCCAGGAAAGGGGGAGTGGACTTGGAGAAGCTATTTCAGGGATAGGGGGGTCTCCCATCCAAACACAGAAAAGGGGAGCTGAAAAAATTCTTGCTCAAAGTACCATCGTTTTGGTGACACTTTTCTTAGGACTCTCCTTAGCTCTCAATTTCATTCAATGAAACTTTTTTTTCGCACACTCAAATCCTTGAATGGAAAGGAAAAGGTGCTGGCTTTTGTTTTGACTGCTCTCTTTCTTTTCAGCCTCTCTTCCATCCTATTTTCAGGCAAAGGTTTTTTTGGAAGCGAAGGAAGAGTGTATACGGAAGGCCTAGTTGGAGAAATCACACATTTAAACCCTGTTTTCACTGAATTTAGTGAAGCGGACGCGGACATCAGCAGTTTACTTTTCTCCGGTCTGGTGAAATACAACTCGGTTACAGGGGAGTTCGATGAAGACATGGCCACTCATACCCTAAGCGACGATCAGCTCACCTACACCTTTACTCTAAAAAACAAACTTTTTTGGCATGATGGAGAGGAAGTGTCGGCGGACGACATCTTTTTTACCTTTGCAACGGTCATTCAATCACCTGACTTTAGTAATCCAATTTTAAAGTCAAATTTTGATGGCGTCAAAATTGAACAAGTCGATTCTCGAACTGTCACTTTCACTCTAAATTCGCAAAATTCATTTTTTTTCTCAGCCTTAACTGTGGGACTTTTACCTGAACATGTTTTGAGTGGTGTCACTGTTTCGGAGCTCGATGTTCATCCCTTCAATCAGATTCCGGTAGGGACCGGACCTTATCAGGTAGCGGAGTCTTATGAACTACATGATGATGGCTCAGCTTCTGTCGTCCTTTCGATTTTTCCACAGTATTACGGGGAAGTCCCAAACATTGATAAAATTCGCTTCGTTGCCTACGCCACAAGCACGGCTTTGGCGGAAAATCGTTCGGTGTGGAATGGGGCGGCTCGAATTCGTCAAAGTTTATTAGAGGAAATGGACTTAACAAATCTCATCACTTATCAGTATGAGTTGCCCCAATACACGGCACTCTTTTTTAACACAGACTCCGCTTTTCTTCAAAAAAAGAAGGAACGATTGGGAATCTCAAAAGCCATTGATAAGGATGAAATTTTAGATGCGATTGATTACAAAGTACGCATCGATACACCTTTGCTTGAGCTCAGTCAGACCGAATGGCTTTACGAGGCCAACATTGAAGAAGCTCAAGGAGCTCTATTTGATGCGGGCTGGACCCTAGCGGAAGGCGCAAGCGTTCGAAGCAATGAAGACGGGCTCTCCTACTCTTTAAGGCTCATTCGAAGAGATTTTGCCGGAGAAAATGAACTTCAGGAGGAAGTGAACCAAATTACCGCCGACCTTATAAAGGCTCAGTTGGCTGAAGTGGGTGTGGAAGTCACAATAGAAAAGTATACTTTGAGCGAACTCAGTGAAATCATCAAAACACGAGACTACGACATGCTTTTGTACGGACAGAGTCTCGGCTACAACTTAGACACCTTTGCCTATTGGCATTCCAGCCAAGTGAGTGAAACGGGTCTCAACTTATCAAACTACAAAAATCCGAATGCCGATGTACTCATTGAAAAAATACGATCGACTTTTGATCTCGCTGAAAAACAGTCCTTTTTGGAAGATTTGGGAGCCACGCTCGCCGATGATGTTCCTGCCGTTTTCCTCTATACTCCAAGTTACTATTATGTGGTAGACACCAAGTTAACCGGAGTCGACTTCAAAAAACTCTTGCTTCTTAAGGATCGATTCACCACAATTGGTTCGTGGAGTTTCAACTAAGCCAGAACAATATGAAAGTTATTCTACTCGAACACATTCGCAGCCTAGGTCAAAAAGGGGACGTGAAAGAAGTCTCCAATGGGTATTTTCAGAATTTTCTTGCACCTCGTAATCTCGCTCGTCCTGCAAGTGCTTCTCAGGTGAACCATATTCACGCTCAGCAAGCAAAAGCTGTGGAACGGCTCGAAACAGTGAAGGAAAGCGCACAGGCTATTTTTGCAAAAGTAAATGGGAAATCGGTGAATCTTACTGAAAAGACAAGCGAAAGTGGGAAGCTTTATGCCTCTGTGAGCGTCAAAGAAATTGCCGCTGCGATGAGTGAGCAACTAAAGGTTGAAATTCCCGAAAAAAACATTGAGATGACTGGCCCCATAAAAAGCATTGGAGTGTTTCCTGTCGTTTTAAAGCTTTATAAAGACTTAAACGCTGAACTCCATATCCATGTCACTGCCGCTTAAAGGGAAAATTCTTGCGCTCGACCTAGGGACCCGACGCACCGGAGTTTCAATTTCAGATGCGGATCAAAAAATCGCTTTTTTAAGAGACGAGCTTGAGCACACTTCCGTGGGCGAGCTTCTCGCTCATTTGAAAAAGCTTACTGAAGCGGACGATGTTGTGGGTATATTGGCAGGACTCCCTCTCCACATGAATGGACAGCGAAGCGAACAAACAGAGCGCGTTTTAAATCAGATAGAGAAACTAAAATCTTTAAACTTGCCCATTCAAACGATTGATGAACGCTTAAGCACGGAAGAAGCGTTTGCACCAAAAATGAAAATTGTTGACAGTAGAGCCGCTCAAATCCTTTTAGAAAACTTCATAAGAACTAAACTTTAAGCACCTCTATTCCGGGTAAAGTTTTCCCTTCAAGAAACTCGAGCATCGCTCCGCCGCCTGTAGAGATATGGCTGAACTTTTTCGTGTCAATTCCAAAATGATGAAGAGCGTCAATTGTATCACCACCCCCAATCACGGTAGTGGCGCTGAGCTCGGCTAAAATTTGTGCCATTTTCCGCGTTCCTTCTGCAAAAGCATCTTTTTCGTAAAGTCCCATCGGCCCATTCCACAGAACAGTTTTACAAGTCTTTAAGGTCTCATGAAAGCTTTGTAGCGTTTGAGGCCCTATATCTAAAATATTCTCATCAGAGCTGATGTCGGGTAAAGCTCTTAACTTGGGCTGGGCATCGGGTGAAAATGCAGTAATTGCATCTACGGGAAGAAGTAAGGTTTTGCCACGCGCCTCTTCTAGAAACTTAAGTGCAACGCCAATTTTCTCCGGTTCGTAGAGAGAAGCACCAATGGCATAACCTTGAGCCGCAAGAAAAGTATTTGCTAAGGCTCCTCCAATAATAAAAACATCCGCCAAAGGAAGGAGTTTCTCAAGTAGACCGATTTTTGTATCGATTTTTGCTCCACCCACCACCAAAGCGACGGGGTGCATAGCATTTTCTATGAGCGAACTTAGAATCCGAACCTCCTTTTCAACAAGAAGGCCGGCGTAAGAGGGGAGGAGGTGAGCCACCCCCTCGGTACTCGCATGAGCCCTGTGAGCGGTACCAAATGCATCATCCACATAAACTTCGGCGAGTTTTGCCAAAGCAGCTGCGAAAAGAGGGTCATTCTTTTCCTCCTCCGGATGGAAGCGAACATTCTCCAAAAGAAGGATCTCACCGGGTTTCATCGCTTCAATGGCTTTCCGAACAGAAGGTCCGATACAATCGTCCAACTTTCTAACTTCTTGCCCCATCATTGTACTTAAGGTTTTAGCGAGCATATCCATTTTTAAATCAGGCACAGGCTTCCCATCAGGTCTACCCAAGTGACTGATTAAAATAATTTTCGCACCCTGTCCCTTTAAGTAGTTTAAGGTTGGAAGTGTTTCTTCAATTCGAGTTAGATCTTGAACTATTCCATTTGAGATCGGAACATTGAAATCCACTCGAACGAGGACTTTTTTTCCTTTTAGGTCTGCAGTGGAAAGTGTACGGAGGCTCATGGTAAGCCGTAGTGAAACGAAGGCTAAGCAATAACGTGGCTGAAGGCCACAACGACTGTGTACTATTTAATCTATTTTAAGGATAAGGGAATAAAAAACCAGGCAATAAGGACGTGACTAACTCCCCATTTTATGTTAAAATAACATGATTATATGAAAAACCAACAAATTAAAACCTGGCTAAAATCGCTTACCCGTGTTGCGGGATGTGGTCTAATTTTAGTTTTAGCTGTTGGGATTTCATTTAAGCTCTACAACAGTACTTTGGAAGACACCGTATTTACGAATAACTACACCACGTCAGTTCTCTATTCCGATTCGCTTACGGTTTCGAGTGGTGCCGCTCCTTGGGCTCTCATGACATTAAACTGGTTTATAGCCCGTTCAGCTTTAAAACACTGGTGGCATTTCATTACAAAATATTTCGAATAAGTTTTGACATTTTTACTGAGTAAAAGCAGCCTCGTAACCTTTTTGAGTACGAGCTTTCGCTTTCTTTATGTCGTCCACCATTAAAATCTCAAAAATAATTGGGGTATGGGTTTTAAGCATCACCTCCATGACTCCTTGTGAACACATTTGACAAATCGCCTCATAATGATCGGTTTCTCCTTTAATAATACAACCCAAAGCCACAACCGCTTTCGGATGTTTTTGCTGGATATAGTCTTGAATCATCAGAGGAATTTCCAATGCTCCGTGAACCTTATAAACATCGGGCTTAATGCCTTGCTCTTCGAAACCTCTGAGACAAGATTCTAGCAGGGCCTCGCTGAGTTGTGGATTAAACTCAGAAACGACGATTCCAAATTTCATTAGGAAGATTGTAAAGCACAAATATAGCGCGCCAAAGCGTCAATTTCAATGTGAACAGGGTCACTCTTCCTGAGAAGCTTTAAATTAGTTTTCTTAAGTGTCTCAGGGATTAAGGCGACTTCAATATGATTTTTTCTTTGAGCGGCAATGGTTAAACTCACTCCATTGATAGTCACAGATCCTTTAGCAGGAAAGAATTTCAGGCTGTCTAAGGGGAGCTGGACTCGAAGCTCTGGAGCCTCCTGAATAATCTTTCCAAGGAAATCCACATGTCCAAGTACAAAATGGCCGGCAATAGGATCGCCCACACGTAAAGAAGCTTCCAAATTCACTTTTTGCCCGAGGATGCTTTTGGAGAAAAAAGTTTTTTTAAGAGTTTCAGAGACCAGGGTAACTATAAAAGTTTTCGTTTTAGAATTATTTTTTTCAACGGTCAGACAAACTCCATCCACCAGCACGCTTGTTCCTCGTTTTAGATCCTTGGAAGGGAGTCGACTCTGAATACTGAGAGTTAATAAAGCTCCATGGTGCTGGATTTTTTTGATTTGCCCTAAGTTTTGCACAATGCCTGTAAACATAGAAGGAAAGTGTTCAGGTTTATTTCAGGAAAGTTTCAGGAAAAGTTCAGGATTTCATCAAGGTCGAGGGTCTATAACAGAGATGCTTTTACATTTTTACCCCATTTATATGAAAAGCATCAATAGAGTTAGTATTTTAGGCCACGTTGTGGCGGACCCCGAAATCAAGGTCACCAAGAGTGGCAAGTCCGTTTCCAGCTTCGCCGTTGCCACCAACAACGAGTGGTACGACTCAGAAGGAGAGGTGAAAAAAAGTGCCGATTTTCACCGCATTGTTTCCTGGGGGAAACTTGCCGAGCTTTGCGTCCGGCATCTTCGCAAGGGAAGCCCCGTCTTTGTTGAAGGCCGCTTGACCAATCGCTCCTATGAAGGTGCCGATAAAAACACCCACTACATCACCGAAGTGGTGCTCAGTGATCTTCATATTCTTCGCTTTGAGCAGGATCGAAAAACTGTAAACACTCAGGACTTGGCTGAACAAGTCGTTCAGCCTGTCGGACAACAAGAAGTCGTCGCTGAAAAGGAGCTTGCCGCCGTTTAAAAACTCGCTACAGTGAAAGGGATGCTGAGTCCATACCTTTCCGTCATCATTCCGACTTACAATCGTCTCGAAAAGTTGGAGAAGTGCTTGAATGCTTTAAAAAAGCAAAGCCTCTCTCAAGACAGTTTCGAAGTGATAGCTGTGGATGATGGCAGCACTGATGACACTCCTCATTTCTTAAAATCATGTTCCGAGCAATGGCCTAATCTTAGATTTCTCACTCAAAAGAACTCAGGTCAAGGTGTTGCTCGGAACAAAGCGATTCAGCAGGCGCAGGGTCAAATTATCCTCTTCATTGGAGATGACATTTATGGGACTCCTGAATTCTTGGAAAAACACATTCAATTCCATCAGGAGAATCCCGATCAATCCTACGCGTGCTTGGGCTTAACAGTTTGGGACTCCTCCCAGCCCATTTCACCCTTTATGGATTGGCTCACAAGTGGAGGACCTCAGTTTGCTTATCATCATTTGAATCCACATGAGGAGGCAAGTTTTTGGTATTTTTACACCTCCAACCTTTCTCTCAAAAAGGACTTATTGGGGAAGGAGAGATTCGACGCCGATTTCAAAGCCTACGGTTTTGAGGATGTTGAACTTGGCTACCGTCTCTCCAAGAAAGGGTTAAAACTGATTTATCAGCCCGAGGCTCTAGCCCTTCACGATCATCCCATGGAAGAAACTTCTCTGAAAAAACGGATGCACAGTATAGGCGAGAGCGCACATATTTTTCAAAAGAAAGCACCGGAACTAAAAGTTATCCCTCAAGGAATGAAAAGACTCTTATTAAAGCTGGGAAGCAGTCTTCCGGTACTTGTACTCTTTTGGCTGGCAAAAAGACTCTTCCCCTCTGTAGCGCAAAGAAAATACTGGTACATCTTATCTAAAAGATACTTTTTTGAAGGACTGGCTCGACGGATTTAAAACTTAACAATATAATACTGCACGTAGTGCAGAGTATTAAAGCCGTCCCGCCGTCGGTGGGACACCTATAAACCACATCTATGCGCACCCCACACCGTACTCTAACTCTCTTCCTCCTCTTCACTCTGCTCATTTCAGGGTGTCGTGAAAAAGGCCAAGTGACATATGACGAGTTGCCGCCTGTGACTTTGACCTTTTATGGACTTTTTGACAACGAAGACATCTATAAGCCCATGATCGAAGCTTATGAAAGTGCGCACAGCAATGTGACCATTATTTATAAGCAATTTACAGACCCGGAAAGTTATTTGGAACTCATCGTCAATGAACTCGCTGAAGGGGAGGGTCCCGATATTTTTATGATGCACAACACGTGGTTCCCAAAGAACTACAAAAAATTAACACCCGCTCCGGCCGAAGTCGTCACGCCGGATGTTTTCCGGTCTTTATTTGTAGAGATTGCAGGAGAAGAACTCATCATCCCTGATTCGAGCAATGAGGAGCAAGTGTGGGGCTTACCGCTTTATATAGACACCTTGGCGCTCTACTACAACGATGAACATATAGAGGAAGCTTTGCCTTCACAGGGAACACCTTCGAGCACATGGTCAGGGATTAAAGAAGATGTTGTACAACTCAATCGTGAAGATCAAAGTTTTGAACGTTTTGAACGAACGGGAATTGCGCTTGGGCGTTCAGATAATATCTTGCGTGCCTTCGACATCCTCATGCTAATGATGCTCCAGTACAAGGTGAGCTTCTATACCGATGATTTGATGGAAACAACCTTAGCTGTTGATCCCAACGCTCTTGCCGCTCTTGAACTTTTCACAAGCTTTGGCCTTCCAAGTCAGAAAAATTACAGCTGGAATAAATACTTAGCGGACGCCGACAGCGGGGAAAAAGAAATTAAAACTTTTGCGAACGGGAAAGTCTCTATGATTATGGGTTATACATACACGTATGAAGACATCATCAATGAGATCAATGCCTTAGCCGCCGAAGGCGAGAACACCATTGATATAAATAACATCAAGATTCAAGAAACACCTCAGGTGTACGACCCTCAAACCTCTGCGGAAACTCGCGAAGCCTACGCCAGTTATTTTGTTCCTGTGGTCAGTCGAACCAGTCAAAATTCTGCTGCAGCTTGGGACTTTCTTGCTGAACTTGTTTCGGAGCAAAATCTTTCCTACTACAATGAACAAACACATCGACCCAGCGCGTTGCGTAGCCTCATCGAGAGCCAAATGGCAGATCCCATTTATGGTGTCTTCGCAGCCCAAGTGGGGTATGCTGAAAGCCTTCCCATGGCTGATCCGGAAGAATATAAAGACATCTTCCTTGATGGAGTGGAGCAAATTCTGGATACGGCGAGAACGAGCGTTGTCCTAAAAAATATTGCCGATGCCATTCAAGAACTTATTCCAGAAAGCGGTATCAAACCCATT
>CAYHTG010000002.1:0-8842 GCA_964359495.1 uncultured Candidatus Peribacteria bacterium | reverse complement strand
TATCAAACCCATTTACGTCCCAATTGAGTAGTTGGCTGAAGTGGGGAGTAATCCTTGTTCTCATTAGCTTTCCTTTTCAGCTCAATAGCTTTGTTTATCAAGTGGAATGGGGTAGAGGATTTACAAATCCTTATTTGAGTGTTTTCATTACTGCAACAGATATTTTCCTGCTTTTTTCAGGGCTACTTTTCTTCCTAAATCTTAAGGGAAATAAAACTAAACTTCACGGGGGTAATACTTTTTATTTTTTCATTGTACTTCTTTGTTTAGCACTCATCATAATCCCAAGTTTATTCAGTGCAAATAACGAAATTGTTTTCGATTTTTTTATTACGGTAAAGAGTTTTGAGCTACTCCTTTTTTATCTCCTTATTGTTAACAAAATTTTATCGACGCAAGAAATTTTGAGGATTTTTATTTATTCTATGACTGCTCAAGCTCTTCTTGCCCTTTCCCAACTTCTTTTTCAAAGCGACCTTGGTTTGCAGCTATTGGGAGAACCTCAAATTTCGAGTGAAAATCCACATCTGGCCCGCTTCTCCTTCCTTTCTATGGATATCTTGAGAGCTTATGGAACTTTCCCTCATCCAAATATTTTAGGCGGATTTTTATGTATGAGTACACTCTCTACATTTCTCATAAAATCTAAATTTAAACATGAATGGACCTTTCTTTTCGCCATTCAACTTCTGGGACTTTTTGCCACCTTCTCACGATCGGCAATTTTAGCCCTAAGCTTTGCTTTAATTTTGCTTGGAATCTGGTACTTTGAGAAATTAAAAGAAAAAAAGAATTTGGTGCTTATGTCCTTAATAGCCCTTTTCACCATTGAGCTTTCGACGCTGCTTTTCATGAGAGGATTGCTATTTTTTAAAGATAAGGCCTTCCTTGAACGTCTCGAAGGATATCAAATTTCTTTGGAATTATTTTTAAGCAACCCTTGGGGACTTGGCTTCAGTCAGTACACGCTCATGATGGATAAAGGAACAAACGTGGCTTTGATGCCCTGGGAATATCAACCTGTTCATAACGCTTTTCTATTGGCTTTAGTCGAAATGGGCACTCAGGGCTTTTTACTAGGTCTTTTTATCATAATTTTCTGCTTGGATAATTTATTCAAAAGAAGAAATGATTTCTTGAGTCACGCTAAACAACTGAGGCGTCAAGTATTCTTTGCCATTATTCTTGCATTTTTAATACTTGGGTTCTTTGACCATTACTTGCTCTCACTAGAGCAAGGAAGGCTTCTAATATTACTTTTCTTTTCCTTAGCTTCACTTTTTGCTTACGAAGGCTTGCCAATCTACAGAATTAGGACGGCAACTGGCCTTCACAAAATTGAGGCTGACCAAGTATAAATTGCTCAGCGTAAAGAGTTTTTTTCCCTTCCAGTTGAAGTCGTTTAACTCGTAGTGACCCATCGGAGGTACCAATCGTAATACTGTGTTTGTCACACTGAACTTTTCCGGGCTCTAAAACATCAGAAGTCGGCTCGAGTTCCAAAAGCTTTAAACGTTTGCCTTGGTATGTAGTAAAAATTCCTGGCCAAGAGATGTAAGCCCTAAACTGTCGAAAAATTTCAGAGGCCGGTCTTTTGAAATCGACTCTCCCGTCCTCTTTTTCAATTTTTTTCACAAACGTAGCCTCTTCGTGGACTTGTTCTTTAAACATTTCTTTTGGGTCCTTTTGAGTAAGTCCAATCATCCAATTTGGAACCTGCCGTGCTGCTAAATTACCCAGTTCTTCAAAAAGAGTATTGCTGGTTGAATGATCGGGTATTACGAATTTCACTTGACCCGCGATGGGTCCGCTGTCCATCTCTTTAAGCATCTTCATCAAGGTGATTCCTGTTTCGGAGTCACCGTTCAGAATAGCCGCCTGAATAGGGGAAGACCCCCGATACTTGGGAAGTAAAGAGGGATGAACATTCAAGGGAGCGATTTTTGGAAGTTTAAGCCACGATTCCGGAATGAGTTGACCATAAGCGAAAGTGAGGAAAAAATCCGGTGGATTTTCACGTATTTCCTCAAAAAGAGCCATATCCAATGAGAGCTTATCAGGTTGCAAAATACGAAGACCCAAGTACTCAGCAACATGGATAGTAATAGGCTTTTTAAGTTCTCCCTCACGTCCCGCTTCTTTATCAGGTTGGCAAATAAGAGCTAAAATTTTAAATCGAGAATCAGCAGCCACCGCTTTAAGAAGAGGTAAGGCAATTTCACTACTGGCGAAAAAAATCACTGTATATGCCATCCTAACTTCTGTTAAAATCCGCGAGGATTATAAAGAAAAAAAGTCCGAAAAGCCATGGCGCAAACCCTCCATCGAATCCTTTCCTTAATTCTATTCACTACTTTGCTAGGCTTAGCAGGCTGGTTTCTGGTTCTTTATAAATTAGATCCTTTTGAAGCTCCAAAACTAGCCTTACCATTTTTCTTCATAAGCTCATTCTTTGCATTTTCAGGGAGCTTTACTCTCATCCTATTCTTTTTAAAAAAGTGGAAAGCAAAAGAGAAACTTGGACTAAAACACGTTTTGATCTCTTTGAGACAGGGGCTTTTGCTGAGTTTTTTCACAAGTATTTGTCTAGCTCTTCTCATGATGGGACTTCTTCGGGTTTGGAATGGCCTCATCATTGTTAGCGTAATGATGCTCATTGAGTTTTATCTCAGTGGCAAGGATGAATCTAATTAAACAAACATTGGAAACACCTTTTCGCTCTCAGGGAGGATTCTGAAGTACCAAAGTCTGGTTCCGTACTGAAGAACCCTCTCTGAGAGGTACGAAAAGGTGTTTTTATTTTTTTCAATAGTCCGCAGAAGAGACCCAACGAAAGTGGCTAAAGGGGAAAATGACCAATTTCACTTCACCCTCGATGCGATCTTCCTCTAAGTAAGCGGAACTATTCTCATTGCAACCCGTATTTTGGAAACAACGTCTGGAGTCGCTACTTTTTCCTCGATTGTCACCCAATACAAAGTAAGTATCTTCTGGAACCGTATAAAGCTGTGAACTCGTACGGTGAGGGTTGGTATTCCCTTGATTCTCATCATTCAAGTAGCTTTCATCCAATTCTGTAAATTCCCCATTCTCCTCTTGAATATAAACAAGGCCATTTTCAATTTTCACCGTCTCACCGGGAAGCCCAATCACTCGTTTAATATAGTATTCTTTGAGTTCTGAGTAGGGGGCAAGAAAAATGATGACATCACCTCTTTGGATGGAAGTAGGACTCCAGTCAAAAATGTCCCAAGTGGAAAGTCGGGAGGTCAAAACATATTCTCCGTCACCGGAATAACACTCCTCGTTAAAAACATTGAAAGTATCACACATGGATTGCCCATGAACCTGAAAAGGGGCAAATAAGAAGAGTCTAATCACCACCACCATTAAAACAACAATGGCCACGTCAATTAAGATGTCCAAAAGAAATTTTGGCAGTATAAAATCTTTAGTCGAAATTTTGGACATATTCATGTACAATGATCGAAGAGAGATTAGCAAGAATTCTCCACTCCGACAAATGATTATTGATAAGATTTTATTTCGGAACCTGCTCGATAAAGGGGAGAAAATCCTTATGGTGGCTCATGTCCACCCCTTCATTGTTTATGGTACGCTTTTCAAGGTTGCTTTTTTAGGACTACTCATCCCCGCCCTTGGCTATTTTTTGTTTCCACCTTTGTGGCCCATCTGGATCTCTTGGGTAGGGTTTGGGGTCTTACTTTTTGGCTACCGCATTCTTCAATGGTATTTGGACGCCTGGATCATCACCAACCTTGCGGTGATCGACCATGAATGGAATTCTTTTGTTGACCAGACCACGAACCGAATTGAGTACGGAAACATCGATGCCATTTCAAATGAAATTAAAGGTTTTTGGGGAACTTTTCTACGATTTGGTAATATTCAAATCACTCACATGTCCGGCGCCCCCCTCGTCTTGGAGAACGTAACATCTCCTCGGAGGGTTGAACGTTTTATCCTTGAACATCAGCAAAAATATGTGAAAGAACAAAGTTTTGATGACCACTCGAAACTTAAAGAGTTATTGACGAAATTATTGCGCGATTCTCATAAATCACGTTAGCCACAACTTCTTATTGTATGGAACTGGAAACAGTGATCGGTCTCGAAATTCATGCTCAAATTTCGACTAAAACGAAAATGTTTTGCTCGTGTTTGAACGATTCCTTTGGGAAAGAGCCCAACTCAAACGTTTGTCCCGTCTGCATGGCTTTCCCCGGGATGCTTCCCGTGGTGAATAAACAAGCGGTTCAGAAAGGAGCAATTGCGGCTTTGGCGCTCAAGTGCTCACTGCCAAAGCATTCTAAATTTGATAGGAAAAACTATTTCTACCCGGATCTCCCTCCCGGCTTTCAGATTTCTCAGTACGATGAGCCTGTTTCCGTGGAAGGGAAGGTCGAAATTCTTGTAGATGGAAGTAAGAAAACCATTCGTCTCTTACGACTTCACCTTGAAAATGACGCGGGTAAGCTCACTCATGGTGGAAACCATACTTTGCTTGATTTTAATCGAGCTGGCTGTCCCCTTATGGAAATTGTTTCGTACCCCGATCTTCGCAATGCAGAGGAGGCGCGAATTTATGCGGAGGCCGTCCAGCAGATTTTACGGTATTCGGGGAGTTCTTCCTGTGACATGGAGAAGGGGATGATGCGTTTTGACGCCAGTGTTTCACTTCGACCGAAGGGAGAAGACAAATTATATCCTCGATCTGAAATTAAAAACCTCAATTCCTTTCGTTCTTTAGAAGCAGCTATAAACTATGAAGTTGCTCGTCAAAGTAAATTGTGGGAAGCGGGAACTCCCGGTACCGGTGAACAAACGGTGGGTTGGGACGATGACCGAGGCACCACTGAACTTCTACGGGAAAAAGAGAGCGCCGCCGATTATCGCTATTTCCCTGAGCCCGATCTTCCACCTCTCGAAATAACGGAAGAACAAGCAAACGAGTGGAAAACACTGATCACGGAGCTTCCCATGGATAAATATGAACGTTTTATTAGCGCTTATAAGCTTGGAGAAGCGGAGGCTCGTTTTTATTCGGAAGACCTCAAGCTGGCTGAGTATTTTGAAGCCGTAGCTAAAGCATCAAAGAATCCAAAATCAGCTCATTCTTTTATTGGAACCATCCTCATTAAACGGCTCTATGACAACAACAAGGGTATTGAAGAAAGCCCCATTTCACCTACGCAATTAGCAGAGCTAATTACGCTTATCGATTCAGGTGAAATTTCCAATAACACAGCTAAAACAACCGTATTTGAAGAAATGTTTACAACAGGGTTATCGCCCGGAGTGATTGTAGAAGAGAAAGGGCTCACTCAAAAAAGTGATTCCGGAGAACTTGAAAGTTGGTGTAAGGCTGCCATCGAAGCCAATCCTCAGGCAGTCGGGGATATAAAAGCGGGTTCGGCAAAAGCCATTGGAACTCTCGTTGGCTTCGTGATGAAGGAATCCAAAGGTCAGGCAAATCCAAAAATGGTGAATGACATTTTACAGAGACTTCTGGTATAATCACTGCACGCAGTACAAATTAACCACGCATTATGGACCCTACCGACATTCTCTTCCTCACCCTTTCCGTTTGCGTTGCCCTCGTGACCATTTTTCTTTCGGTCACACTCATCTACCTCATGTTCATTCTTCGCGATGTGGTCAAAATCACGGATCAGGTGAAAGGAATCGTGGATAATGTGAACACCTACATCACCAAACCCATCATGATGACGAAGAGCATTATTGAATTTGTGACTCCCTTTATAAGAGGCGCTGAAGAGCGAATCAATCGGAAAAGAAAAGGCTGATTAAGGGGAACTTTACAGTTGCATTCCAAATGCGCTTTGTTCTTTTCATAGGCTCCATATAAAACCTCCACAGCCACTCCAAGCCCCGTCGTTGAAGAAAAAGAGGAGCTCTTTTCACGGTACCATTCCAAAAATCGAAAGAACCACCCACTCCCATAATATGCATAAGATGAGGGAGTTTTTTGTGATATTTCGCAATCCAAAGTTCTTGCTTGGGAGCACCGTAAGCCACTAAAACCACATCGGCCTTTGAAGCTTTGACCAACTCAAATGCTTTTTCCGAAGGATCCAAATTTGAAAACCCGGCAATTTTAAGACGAGTAAAAGTGATTTTAAACCACTGTGCCGTTTCTGCGGCAACTTGCCCTCTCCCTCCCAAGAAAAAAACGGATTTTCCGTGATCGGCCGACCACTTTATTAATCCGGCCATAAAGTCACACCCGTGAACAACTTCCGGAAAAACCTTTAAAAAAGGCGCCTTCCAAAATAAAAATAAAAGCAGAGCGGGGAAGTAGAGAAGGGCCCTCAAAAACTTACTTTGAATTTGTAAAAGTGTGCTGACTAAAAGAAGCCCATGGCCATCCGGAAGCATAAGAGTGCCTTCTTTAAGTGCCTTACGAAAAACCTTATTTTTCCTCGCTTCCAGAAGGATTTCCGGATTCGGAGTGAAGATCACTTGAGGTTTACTTAGCCAAGCATGGGCATCCCATCGAGCCAGCTCATGAATTTGAACATCAAAGATTTTCATACAAGCTGCGTAATGGTCAAGATATTTTTTCCTGTAAAAAGAGTAGCACCTTCTCCGTCTCGAACGTAGTCGTTAAAAATCACTTTAAATCCCGCTTTTCGAAGAAGCTTCTCAATCCGGCTTCTGCTAAACGCAAAATAGTAGCGACGAATTTGATTCTGCCAAGGCACCAATAGACCTCTCACTCCATAGGTGGGAAATAGGAGTGAGCGAAGCCAAAGAGGCCAATATCGAGGTTGATGTAGGTTCCAGTTGGTCATAAAAAGAAATCCACCTTCGGCCAAATGCTCTCGCCACAATTTTAAAGTTTGGAGCTGTTTAAAAGGAGGAACATGGTGAAAGGAAGCGATGGCAAAAAGGGCATCGAACTTTCCAGAAGGAAGTTTTTCCGTCATGTCTTCAAAAATAAAACGGTTCCCGGGATGCTCCTTAGCTGCCAACTTAAGAAGTTCTTGAGATTGATCGAGTCCACAATAGGATTTATACCCTTCTTTATCTAAAAAACTTAAAAGACGCCCATTCCCACAGCCCAAATCAAGAACCCGAGACATTCCCTGGTAATAAGGCGTAAAAAGTTCAAAATCCTTCCAGGGAAAAATGCGGCTTTTCGAAAAACCCAAAGCTATCACATCGTAGTCTTCCTTGACCTTTTTCTGGATTCTCTTAGAGTGCATATACTCAATCTTATGAAAATTCTCACTCAAGAAGATATCCAGAAAGCCTTCCTCTCGCAAGCCTCGAAGCTCAAGATTCGGGATGAAGACAGTCTGCATAAACTCAAGAAACGCTTCGCTCATGACTACGGGATACCGCTCAGTAGCAACTTTGCTCTTCAAAAAACCTATGAAGATTTAATGAAAGAGGGGTGGGAAGGGGACAAAGAGCTTCAACGTTTGATTCGAAAACGAAAAATTCGAACCTTGTCAGGTGTGACTGTCATCACAGTTCTTACCAAACCTTATATGTGCCCGGGGAAGTGTGTATTTTGTCCTACGGAACCGGGAATGCCAAAATCCTACCTTTCCAATGAACCGGGAGCCATGCGGGCCGTTTTGGACGATTTTCACCCTCGTGATCAGGTTAAAACGCGTCTCAGCAGCCTTACTCAGCAAGGTCACGAAACTGACAAAATTGAGATGATTGTCCTCGGTGGCACTTGGTCGGTTTACAATCCTCGTTACCAAACGGATTTTATTCGAGCTTTATATAATGCCTGCAACGAGAACCCGGGTAAAAACCTCAATCAAGCGCAAATCAATAATGAAGATGCTAAACACCGCATCATTGGCCTCAGCCTGGAAACAAGACCCGACCACATCACCGAGAAAGAAATCAAACGAATGCGAATGCTTGGCTGTACGAAAGTTCAAATCGGGGTCCAACACACGGACAACGCGGTACTTGAACTCAACAAAAGGGGAGAATGCATAGAAGATTCCATTCGTGCGATAAGGCTTATGAAAGACGCCGGTTTAAAAATTGCGACTCATCTTATGCCAAACTTACCTGGAAGTACGCCGGAAATGGATGTCCAAATGATACGCGATTTTTTCTCTAAACCTGAATTCAAGCCCGACCAACTTAAAATTTACCCTTGTGTCGTTACGCCCTATTCCGAACTCGAAGGTTGGTGGAGAGAAGGGCGTTACAAAGCTTACTCCGACGAAGTGCTCATGGAAATCTTAATTGAAATGAAGAAGGTGGTACCTGAATATGTTCGTATTGAACGTCTTTTCCGTGACATTCCCGGCGAATCCATTCTGGAAGGCAGCCAAAAGACCAACATGCGCCAACTACTTCACACTCGTATGGCCCGCGAAGGAATCACGTGCCGTTGCATTCGCTGTCGTGAAATTAAGGCTGATGTCTACGATCCCGATTCCACTCTTCTGCGTGTTCTCGAATACGATGCGTCGGAAGGGAAGGAGTTTTTTCTCAGTTTTAACGATTCAAAGGAAGACCGCCTCTGTTCCCTTTTGCGCCTACGCTTTTCCTCCCAATCTCTCCAGGGTAAAAAACACTTTATTAAAGAACTGGAAGGAGCCGCACTCGTCCGTGAAATCCACGTTTATGGCGCCCAGGTACAAGTGGGTGGAGAAGGCAACCCCGCCGCTCAACACGCCGGCCTCGGCCGCCGCATGCTTGAAAAAGCCGAAGAAATCTCAAAGAAATCCGGCTACCAAAAAATGGCCGTCATCGCCGGCGTAGGCACACGAAACTACTATAGAAAGTGGGGCTATGAGCTCGAAGGGACTTATATGACCAA
>CAYHTG010000001.1:28322-59247 GCA_964359495.1 uncultured Candidatus Peribacteria bacterium | reverse complement strand
AAATGGACGTCTCGTAGGATCGAACACGGATATTGTAGGGATCAAAGCGGCGTTAGAGGGAGTAAAGATAAAAAATAAAAAAATACTGATCTTGGGAGCGGGAGGGGCAAGCAAGGCACTTTGCTACTTCCTCAAATCCAAAGGGGCTGATGTGCTCATTCACAATAGAACTCACCAGAAAGCCCTCGATTTCGCAAAAAAATACAAAGCCACAGCGGTTTCTTTGGAAGATCTCAACCCTCACGACATCGATGTAATTGTGAATGCCACCCCTCTGGGGATGTATCCATTCATACACGAATGCCCCTTGAGCACGGATTTTTTACTGTCCAAACACACGGTATTTGATTTGATCTATAATCCAGAGAAGACGCTTTTTCTACACCGGGCAGAATCTGTGGGGGCAAAAATACGCTCCGGACTCCTTATGTTTGTGGCTCAGGGAGTGGCTCAAGTCGAAAAGCTAAGCGAAAGAAAAGTCCACAAACTCTCCTATGAGAAATATCTAAGAACTTATTTATAAAAATGAAAAAACTTACTTGCACATTCACAAAAAAAGCAAAAGAGGGGTATCCCATCTTTTTGGGTGTAGATATTTATAAAAAAATTCCTGAACTTTTTAAAAAACTTGGTGTTACTAAGAGACTTCTTATCATAACGGATAAAAAAGTAGAGAAACTTTATGGCAAGTCTTTACTCGCTCTCTTGAAAAAGAACGAGTACGAAGTTGATCTCGTTGCGGTGCCGTCGGGAGAGAGTAGTAAATCGGAAATGATGAAGAGGCGAATAGAGCGGGTCCTTTTTAAAAGAAGCTACGGAAGAGACAGCACCATTTTGGCACTAGGAGGTGGAGTGGTGGGAGATCTTGCGGGGTTCACGGCCGCCACCTACTTAAGAGGAATCCCATTCATACAAATACCTACGAGTCTATTGGCCATGGTGGATAGTTCTATAGGAGGCAAAGTGGGTATCAACACATCCTACGGGAAGAACACTCTTGGTGCATTCCATCAGCCCAAAGCCGTGATCATTGATCTTAATTGTCTAAAAACTCTTCCTAAACGTCATTTATTGAACGGTTTAATGGAGGCTTTAAAAATGTTTACGGTACTTGATGCTAAGGCCTTTATGAATTTCCAGGAAAATAAAGGGGAAATCCTTAAAGGAAATCTCATGCTTTTAGAACCCCTGATTCAAAGAGCCATTGAGCTCAAAATCGAAGTTGTATCTTCTGACGAAAAAGAAAAAAATGAACGGCGCCTACTGAATTTTGGGCACACAGTGGGTCATGCTCTTGAAAAGCTCAGCAATTACAAAATGTTGCACGGATTTGCAGTAGCCTATGGCATGCAAATTGAAGCAAAACTAGCTCATGACCTCGGATATCTCCTCCATGAGGATTATTTAACTTTTAGTGGACTCCTCAATGACTTAGGCTTCAACCTTCAAAAGGTCAAAACTTATTCTCCAGAGAAGATTATTCGATACGCTACATTCGATAAAAAAATGAAAAATAAAACTATTCACTGTGTGCTTTTGAAACAAATTGGGGCTGTTTTTAAAGCAAAAAAACAGCTAGCACATCCTGTTGCAGACAGTACTTTACTTCAAACAATACATAACCTTTAAAATATGTCAGCAAATTCATTTGGACAAATCTTTAACATCACAAGCTTTGGAGAGTCTCACGGTCCCGCAATAGGGGTTGTGATTGACGGTTGTCCCGCAGGCCTTCCGATTACCACTGAAGAAATACAAATCGCTTTGGATAGAAGAAAACCAGGTACAAGCCGTTTTACTTCGCCTCGTAGAGAAAAAGATAGTGTAGAAATTCTTTCCGGCGTTTACGAAGGAAAAACTTTAGGCACTCCTATAGCCCTCTTGGTTAGGAATATGGACGCTAAAAGTGAGGCCTATGCTTCTTTGAAGGAAACTTATCGCCCCGGCCATGCGGATTTTACCTATGATGCAAAATATGGAATTCGAGACCCAAGAGGTGGAGGACGGAGCTCAGCTCGGGAAACCATTGCCCGTGTGGCTGCGGGGGCCGTTGCTGGAAAGTTAATCGAGCACTATAAAATTAAACTGATCGCTTATGTCAGCCAAATAGGAGACGTCAAGGCACAGAGCATTAATGAAGAAGAGATTGAAAAAAATCCTTTCCGTGTACCGGACCTCGAGATGGTTAAAAACCTGGAGACCTTATTTCAAACCACTATGCTTGATGGCGATTCCTTAGGAGGCGTTATTGAAATTAAAGTGAGAGGAGTGCCACCTGGCTTAGGGGAACCCGTGTTTCATAAACTTTCTGCAGATTTAAGCTTTGCTCTTTCTTCCATTCCAACTGTAAAAGCAGTAGAAGTTGGAGACGGTTTTCTAGTGGCTCAAAAAAAAGGATCTGAAAACAATGATTTGCTTACTAGCAAGAAAGGACAGATCAACACTTTGAGCAATCATGCCGGAGGCATAGTAGGAGGGATATCAAATGGCGAAGAGATTGTACTTCGCATAACTCTTAAACCAGTATCCAGCATTCGTAAAAAACAAAAAACGGTAGATAAAAATGGAAATGAGGTCGAGATTTCAGTTACAGGTCGACACGACCCCTGCGTTTGCCCTCGTGCCGTCCCCATCGCTGAAGCCATGGTCAAATTGGTTATGGCTGATCATCTTTTGTTATCAAGATTAAATCGTTTATAAGCCCTTGACTTTTATTTCAGAATTGATAAACTGTACCAGTACAATATTACATCATATGAAAAAACAATCCCTAAAATTCAGCGAGAAAATCAAACAAGCGTGGCAACTTTGTTCTTTAGACGGATGAGGCAATCTTTTGTATTCTAAGACCCCGCCTTTCCGTCCCAGGAGAGGCTTTTTTAAAACAATTAAATATGATTTCAACCACTTCACTTTCATTCGGAATAAACCAAGGGACTCTCGAAATTCCCCATAAGGATGCCCACATTGTATTTGCTGCATTAAGGGATCAAGAAAAACCCGCATTTTTATTTGAATCGAAACCCACTTCAACTATTTACGGGAAATCTAGTTTGATAGGAATAGATCCTGTCCTACGGCTTTCAGGGAAAGGAGACCAATTCCAAATACAGGTTTTAAATTCAAGAGGAGAATTTTATTTCGACATTTTAACTAAAAGTGAAACTCTTCTAACACTCTGTGACGACTTTAAAAAAGAGAAAAATAAGTTCACTGGCACTATTCATTCATCTAAGAATGAAATGGAAGAAGGTGAACGGTCTAAACAGAAAAATATTGCTCAGGTTCTTAGACAAGCCCTTGCACAGTTCAGTATGAAAGACTCAGGCTTTTTAGGGCTCTATGGGGCAATATCTTACGATTTCGTTCGGTTATTCGAAGACTTGGGTGAAACCCTCCAGTCTAGGGGAGAAAATGACTTTGACTTCTTCCTTTTTGATACCTTTATTCATTTTGACTTAGTAAAAGAAAAAACAAAGATTCTGGTCTTTAGGCAAGATAATGCGGAGATTCAAAAAACAATAGACACAGTGCTCAAACGATTGGAGGGGAAACCTTCTCTTAGCAAGTTCAAAATAAAGGATGCTGAATTTCTGTTGAGCAGTAAAGAATACAAGAATCTTGTAAAAATAGCTAAAGAACAAGCGGAAAAAGGAGAAATATTTGAAGTTGTCTTTTCAAATGTCTTAAATGCAAAGTTTTCCGGCGATTCATTTGCTCTTTACCTTGCTTACCGAGAAGTGAATCCATCTCCATACCTTTTTTACTTCAATTTTGGCCAAGAACAATTAGTGGGAGCTTCACCAGAAATGATGGTAAAAGTGGAGAATCGAATAGCCCATTTAAGACCTATTTCAGGAACCATTAAAAGAGCTGAAGACCCAATCCAAGACCATGAAAACCTTTTAAAACTTCTAACAGACAAAAAAGAAAGGGCTGAATTAGACATGTTAATAGACTTGGGTAGAAATGATTTGAGCCGAGTATGTAAACCAGGAATCCGTTTGAAAGAATATCGAAGCATAGAAAAATATTCCAAAGTCATGCACACCATTGCTCACCTAACAGGAGAGTTAAAAGACGAATACACTGCTTTCGATGCACTGATTTCATGTTTGAATGCAGGTACTTTAACGGGTGCTCCAAAAGTTGCAGCCATGAGGCTTATTGAAAAGCATGAAAAAATCAGAAGAGGTTTTTATGGCGGATCGATTGGATATTTTACTTTTTCTGGGGACATGGACACTGCAATAATTATTCGAACCGCTCACGTCAGAGGTGAAGACTTACGATTTCAAGTAGGAGCAACCTTACTCTATCGTTCCAATCCAGAGCGGGAGTACCAAGAAACCTTGAATAAAGCGGAAGCTTTTATTCGTTTATTAAACCCAAAGTTATGAAAATCCTTGTTATTGATAATTTCGATTCTTTCACTTTTAACCTTGTGGACTACTTCCGCCAACTGAGTTGTGAAGTTTTGGTCTATAGAAACACTATTAGTCCTCAAAAGATTGATGAACTAAAGCCTGATGCGATTATCTTTTCCCCCGGCCCCTCTATACCTAAGAATGCCGGGAATATGATGAAAATCATTGAAAGATATCATAAAAAAATACCTATGCTAGGAGTTTGTTTAGGACATCAAGCCTTGATTGAGTTTTTTGGCGGAAGTCTTCAGTTTGTGAAACCCATTCATGGAATGACTTCTCCGATTAAACACGACTCAAAAGGAATATTTAAAGATGTTCCTCAGAATTTTCCTGCAGGTCGTTATCACTCTCTCGCAGGAGATAAAATACCCTCCTGTCTTAAGGTTTCCGCTAAAACTGGGTCTCTTGTTATGGGGGTTCGCCACAAGACCCTTCCAATTGAAGGAGTGCAATTCCATCCCGAATCAGTGCTGACCATGAAGCAAAACAATGGTTTTAAAATAATAGAAAACTTTTTAAGGGTCTATCTGAGTTGGCGACTCAAACCTCAGGTCTAATTTTTAAAATCATTTAATCTAAATTTATGTTAATCATCATGTATAACACGGCTACCGATCATCAAATTGATGAAGTGCTAGCCGCTATCAAGTCATTCGGCCTCACGGCAGAAAAAATTCCTGGCTCACAGAGGACAGCTATTGGTGTGCTAGGAAACAAGGAATATGTGGATCACGACCAATTGTTGAACTATCCAGGAGTGAAAGAAATCATTCATGTCACGAAACCCTACAAACGTGTAGCACGAGAATTTCATCCAGAAAACACCAAGGTTAAAATTAGGGAGGGTGTGGTCTTCGGAGATAAAGAACCCATTATTATTGCAGGTCCCTGTGCGGTTGAATCCTATGAGCAATTGTTTGAAACTGCAAAAAGAGTGAAAAAAGAAGGTGCAAAAATGCTCCGTGGGGGTGCCTACAAACCTCGGACTTCTCCCTATTCTTTCCAAGGCTTGAAGGAAGAAGGGCTGAAAATGCTATCAGAAATCAGTAAGAAAGTAGATATTCCTGTGGTCACCGAAATTTTATCCATTGCCGATTTGCCTCTTTTCAAAAAATACGTAGATATGGTGCAGATAGGAGCGAGAAACATGCAGAATTTTGATCTTTTAGAACGTGTGGCTGACCTCGGAAAACCCATTTTATTAAAACGTGGAATGTCTGCGACCATGGAAGAATTTTTACTGGCAGCCGAATACATCCTCAATCGAGGAAACTCTCAAGTAGTTCTATGTGAGCGAGGAATCAGAACCTTTGAGACTTCAACCAGAAATATCTTAGACTTAAATACCCTGGCTTTGATCCAAATAGAATCTCATTTGCCAATCATTGCTGATCCAAGCCACTCAGGAGGACGGTTCGACATAGTAACTCCTCTCGCTAAGGCGGCTTTGGCAGCCGGTGCTCAAGGGTTAATTATTGAAGTTCATCCAGAACCATCTAAAGCCCTTTCGGATGGAGGTCAGTCGCTTAACTTTAAAAGCTTTACGTCTCTAATGAAAGGAATATCTTTTTAGGGAATCAATTTTAAAAATATGCTTCAACTCATTCTTCTCGCTTTCACAGCCGTAGCTTCCATTGGTCCTACAAATTTAACTATAAAAATATGATGAAAAATTCCAAGAAAAATATCGTACTAACTGGCGATAGACCGACAGGGAAATTACACCTCGGTCATCTCGTCGGTTCCATGCAAAATAGAGTCAAACTTCAAAATCAGTATGACTGTTGTTTTTACATGATCGCTGATATTCAAGCATTAACCGATAACGCAGATAATCCCGAAAAGGTTAGAAAAAATGTTTTTGAAGTTGTTCTTGATAACCTAGCAGTCGGTCTAACACCAGAAAAAACCAATAGCAAAGTAGAAATCAAAGAAAACCTCGATTTTGGGCGGAAGGGAAATAATTGGCTCGAACCTTTCAAAGAATGGATTTTATCGGCTCACCAAGCCGTTCGCTACGCGAACACCGAAAATTTGGAAGAGAAGCGAAGCTTCTTGCAAAAAATCGGCTCGAACTTTCAGCTCAGGCGGCAAAAAGTGGCTTGCCGCCTGGAAAAATCGTGGCAAATCTCGGCGGAAAAATCGCGATTTCCTGGATGGCTGCCCTTCTACTGCGAAGTTCGGACTCATTTTGAAGAAAAATTCAAAAACTAACAATAGGAGCTCCATGGAGAGCTTACGGCTGCGCCGCCCGCCCCCTTTCGGGCGGCGTGTGGGTTGAAGCCGAATGCAAAAACAAAGGCAAAAGGGGCGAAAATCATTCCACCAAAGGCTGCCTCTCTTAACCAACCCCATAAGAGCTGGGATTTCCGGCAATTTTCAGGTATAATGAGTGGATAAATAAATGACATGAGTAAAACAAATCCTACCTTCGATCCAGCACCCTATAAAAAAGCTATTTTAGAAATTCAATCCGTAGAAAGGAGGATTTTAAAAGAAGTCCGTGAAGAAGCAGAAAAGCAAGATAGACAAAAAGAAATACTAAAAATCCCTCAAGATGCCTCCTGAAAGTGCAGCCCAACACGAATCTGAACGGCTCCAAAAAGCCGTGAGCACCTTGGAAGAAAAGGTGGACGCTTTGGAGTCTCAAGAAGTTAAAAATACTCCTCAAGATTGGAGTGAAGAAGTAAAAAGAGCTGTTGAAATTGGAGAAGATGGAATCCGTCGACAGGTCGCAAGTCTTTCTCCTTATCTTGACGATCCAGAACAATTTCTTGCCGAAAAATTAAAGGCATATCGCAAAGAAGTTGAAGAGATTACAAGGAAACTACCTCGTGAGACTAAAGATATGAATCTTAATGATTTGACTAGAAGTCTTTTTTCGCCAAACCAACAACCGAAAAAATTAACCATGAAAGAAACCGTGGCAGAGGCAGAAAAAATAGCTGCCGAAAATCCTTACCTGTTCATCATGAATTTTGGAGATTATTCAGAAGTGGAAAATGCAGAAGTTCTGCTCGCGCAAGCGGTAGCCAAATCGATAGATGAAGAAGGTGAGTCTGTTTTGTTTCAAAGTTACGAACTCCTACATACAAAACCTTTTTTTGAAAATGAGGTTACCAGAGCATTCGATCAACTAAAAAAGGGCAATGCTATTAAATTATTTGAGTTCATAACTGGCATGGGAAGTGTCAATAGCGATTTCATTCAACGTCCGGAGGTAATGGGACTACTCCCAAACATTTTTGAGGCCTCATTACTAGAAAATTCACGGACATTTTATGAAGAAGCCTATACGCTTTACGAAAAACAGCCTTGGTTTGAAGAAACCTTGAAAATAAGCTTTGAAAGAATATGTGCGGAAAAACCCATTGACGCTTTTGATTTACTGGTTACGTTAAGTAATAAACCTGAGTTTTTTGAGAAACCTTATGTTAAAGAGCATATGCCTCAACTAATCCAAGTAGTGACTCAAAAAGATAAACTTTCCGCTCTGTATCAATGCGACGTTTATAAGAATATTTACACCGAAGCCGAATGGAAAGATATCTTAACAAAAACCATCAAGACTTTAAAACAAGAGGAGGTAAAAAGACTGGCTCGAGGTGTAAAAACTCTCAAAGAAAAGTTGCCAAAAGAAGCAATGGATTTATTTATGAAGCTCGCCTTGTTAGCAGCACCTGCCGAACTCATGAAATCCTATTCGGATTTTCAAGATTTACCAAATGCTAAAGAACTTTTCGCAGAAGCAGCGAAAAATCTTCGCCTTTTGGAGCCAGGGTCAGCCCTCCGAGTTCTTGACGAGGATGATGGTAAAAAACTCCCATTCGAAAATCGAGACCAGTACGTTCAGGATGCCGCTTCATGGGCCGTTCAGCGCAATCCAACAAGTGCAGTCCAATACTTTTCAGTTTATGAGCACCTGGAAAACGCTCAATCATTACTGGCAAGCGCACAAAAACGATCTCTGATCGCTCAAAATCTAGGCCGAACTCCCTACCCATCTCCTGAAGCGTCTGAATCCGCACTTTTTGACGACCAGGCCTTACAAACAGTTGGATGGATAGAACGAACTTGGCTGCCATCTGATTTAAGTGATCGAGAATTTGCCGAAACAGCCGCAATGATCGCTAGAAATCTTTATTTGGCACAACCAAAGCTTTTCCCGGATGAAGAAACTTGCAAGATTGAATATCAAAGAATCCTTGAAACCCGAGAAACTTACAAAAATGTTCCCCTCTTTACGGATCGCAATGTGATTGTCGCCACTCATATCGAAAAATGGTCGGACGGCACGGATCGTTTCGGGAAAAAAGCTTTGACCGATAATCTACAAACCCAACAAGGTGAAGGGAAAGAATTTGCTCATTACGAAGCGAAAGAAAATACTGTTGAAGCTCTTAAAGAAGCCAAGCAGGCTATTTTGCAAAAAATTGAAACGATAGGAAGCCCCATGACTTTTTTATTCGATGGACATGGAGGCCCCGATGCTTTGTATCTTTCCGACGGACAAGTCGAAGGCTTACAACCGGCAAGTGCACAAGACCTTATTGAAACAGAAAAAACCATCAAAATTACCGTGGACGAACTCTCTGCGATATTAACCAAGAGAAGCCAGAAAATAGGTAAAGAAAAAGTTTCAAAAGACATTCTGATATTCTCCGCTTGTTATAACCATACATTCCTCCGCTCCATGTACGACAAGTTAGAAGCGTCAGGAGCAGGAAAGCCAATCGCATTTGGAGAGTCTGAATTTGGACAAGTCGGTTATTCAAACAAAGAGAGCCCCTACGGTAGTACTCTTTTTGATCAGCTCATCCAAACCGGAAAACCAACCACGTTGGGAGACATTTGGAATTTACAATACAACACCGAAATGAATCCTTCTCTCTATATTCCATCAAACAATACCCCTCAACAAGTGGCTGAAAATGAAAGCCACGAACAAGAGAGTTTTGTCGCCTGAAAAAGAATTTTACTGAGAATAAGAGTGTAGTTTCTCTCTCGCCCCTTTTGCCTTTGTTTTTGCATTCGGCTTCAACCCACACGCCGCCCGAAAGGGGGCGGGTGGTGATCTGTACCCCTGATCTGTACCCCATTCAGTAGACATTTTTGCAACCCTCAACCCCCGACCTGGGTCAAAAGATGATTCCTGTATCTAACAGGTGTCATCCTATTTCTGGTCCACTGTTTTCTTTCGTGATTGTAGTATCGCATATATTCTTTGATTTTCAACCTGAGTTCATTGAAAGATTGGCATGATCTGTAGTCGAGTTCGTCTTTCATATGGCCGAAGAAGGACTCGATGGGCGCATTATCAATACAGTTTCCCTTGCCCGACATGGACTGAGTCATCTTCAGTTCCTTGACGATCTCAATATAGGCTGGATTGGTGTAATGAAATCCTTGGTCAGAGTGGATCATGATATTTTCATATGAATTCAATTGTATGTTTTTCACAGTCTCCGTGACCAAAGTGACTTCAAGGGACATGGAGAGGTTCCATGCCACAACTTCACCGCTCGCAATGTCTTTTATAACGGAAAGGTAAGCGAAGCGGCTCAGAAAGGGAATGTATGTGATATCAGTGCAAAAAACCTTGAACGGCAGGATCTGATGGAATTCTCTTTGTAGCTTGTTGGGAAAAGTTCTATGGGCCAAACTCTTTTTCATGATTATTTTGTATGGATTTTTTCTTCTCACTTTGGCCAGCAGCTCATACTTCTTCATAATCCTCTGGATCTTCTTGTGATTCATCTCCGGCAACCTCATTTTGATGTTCCGCCAGCCGTATTTTCCTTTGCTTTTGTCAAAGATCTTTTTGATTTTCAAATAATCTTCATAGTCTTTATCGGGATTATTCGCTTTCTTCAGCCATTTATAATATCCGCCTCTTGAAATATCTGCTATTGCACAAAGGGTATTGATATCCGCCTCTAATTCTCTGATGATTTTGTATTTTTCGCAAGGCCTGAGTTTGACTCCGCTCTTTTGGCCCGGAGTTTGGCTAAAAAATCATTTTCTGCTTCAAGATACCGGACTTGAAGTTCCAGGCGTCGAACTCTATCCTCTTCAGGTGACCTTGCTCTTTTATATCCACCGTCGGCCTGAACTCCGGATGCCTTAGTTAAGCTTTCCAAGCCTCTTTTCTTAACCATGCGCCGCCAGTCTTTGAGGGTGTGTTCGCAGTATCTCTTTTTCCAGATGGCGGTATCAAAACCGGCTTGGCGCCATATCTCTTCCGGCTTGACCCCATCCGCATACAGCTCCAGTGCTCGTTTTTTGAACTCGTAGGTGTAATGGATCGATCTCTCACGGCATTCGAAGACGCAAGGATTCTGCTTTAACTCCACGACCTGTTCTTTTGAGAATATTGTTCTCATATTTTCTTTTGTTAATTGATATTAATTGTAACAAAAGAAAACTATAACCCCGTGTCCACTTTTTGGGGTACAGATCATTGGCTGGGGGTGAGGGATTCGAACCCCCGAGTGGCGGGACCAAAACCCGCTGCCTTACCACTTGGCTAACCCCCACCTAGTTCACAGCCTAAAAGGCCAGACAGAATCTAATGAATAGAATGCCTAAAGTCAATCAAGGAAACACTGAAATTCACTCAGGTATCTTGTAAATTCCTTTTCGGTCTAAGAGAGGATTCCGAAAGACCAAAATCTTGTTCTGTCTTGAGGAAGCTTCGCTTAGACGAACGAAAAGGGAAATTTCAGGTTTACATTAAAGCCCCATAGCGGCTTGAATCTCTTTAATTTGTTCTTCCAAAATGCTTTGGATGTTGTCCAAATATTCTTCGGGAAGCATTTCGAGAGGCACTTCGCTCAAGGGAAGGTAACGAAGAGGGTCGACGCGCACACCGTCTTGCCACACTTCAAAATGCAAATGAGGTCCGGTGGTTCGGACGCCGGCACCAATGGATTTTGGAGAACCACCCGTAAAACCAATCACTTGGCCGCGAGTCACATAATCTCCCACGGCAACGGCGGTGGCGGAAATGTGTCCGTAGAGGGTCATCACTCCCTTGCGGTGGGCGATCAAAATGTACGCGTACTTGGTAGAAGTGGGGTCAAATACCACATTTTGAACCACGCCATCGGCGGGCGTAAAAATGGTGGTTCCCGTGTAGGCTCGAAGGTCGAGAGCGTAATGGTCGGTGCCGAAAAGTCCAATGTAGTTTTCATCGTGGAAGAACGCAGTGATTCCTCTGCCGGGAGAAATCGGCCAGTCGAGCTCTACAAAATCAGCGGCTTCTTCTCCCTCAAAATTTTCGAGCATCTCTTGCTGTATTTTCTCAATGAGGGCTTTTTGATCTTCCGAAAGCAGACCACTTGAACTCGCCAACTTTTCCTCCATCATCTTCACATTTTTCTCGTAGATTTTAATTTCTTTAAGCAGCTCGTCCTCTCTTTGATCGGCAGATTCGAGCATCGCTTCCAAAACGGCGCGTTCGCCCATCATTTCATCCAAAAGGTCTTGTTGCGCTTGGCGTTCGCCTTCGAGGCGAATCAGTTCTTCAGCCAGGCGGGTGTCGAGCTTTTCGAGTTCTTCCTTTTTAATTCTTAGCGTGCCCCACTTGCCCGAAAGATTCGTAGAAAGGGTAGCCATTTTGTCGATTTGACTTTGATTTTCCGCCTCAATGAGGTCGAGGTAGGTGATTTTTTGCAGGGTTTCAGAAACAGAGCCAGAACTGGCGAGCACTTTCACGGGATTCACACCCTCTTCATCAAAATAAATATCCCGCTTCACATAAAGTAGCGTCATAAGTTCTCCCACCAGCACTTTTTGGTCTTCCAATTGAAGCTCCAAAATTTGAATGTCTTCTTCCAGAGCTTCCACCTCCATACTCTTGCGCTCTTTTTGCGACTTCACATCGAGGATTTGCTTATTCGCGTCTTTGATCTGCTCATCCAAACTCGCAATCACACTTTCTAAATTGGCGATCACTGCATCGAGATCAAGAATGCTTACCTTCGCACTTTCTACGTTTTGCTGCAGTAAAGTGAAACGAAACTGAATTTGTGCAAGCTTCTGTTTCAACTGAAGAAGCAAGCTGCTTTGCTGCACCACTTCCGTAAGGACGCTGTTATCAGCATCGCTCACATTTTCCTCATGCTCGTGCACTTCGCCGGTTTCATGGGCAGTGGCGAGAGGACTGGCAAGGAGGAAAAAGACGAGAATGAAAGAAAGAATTTTTTGCATGATTTTAATCCCTTAATTATACACTATAACAGGTTAGGAAGCAAGGGTTACCGCACGAAGTGCAGCCTGATAAAGGCAGTCGCATAGCGACACCATGAGAGAAAAACTGGCACACTTCATCAAGGTACGTTTAAATAGTCTCATGCAGGCGAAAACGAAATCATTTTTGAAGAGAATGCTCTTAATCGATCTGATCGCTCTCCTTATCCTTCTAGGTCTTGGGATGCTTTTGATTGTTCCGGATTGCACCTTCGACTGCGAAGCGCGCGGTCAAGCTTTTGGAGCCGGCGCCGCAAATCTCATTATTTTTTGCGATTTAGTTGCAATCCTTTGGTTTTGGCTCAAGCGCCGAAAGTAGTTTTGCTATGAGTTTGACGTTGGCGGCGGGGAAGGGAAAAGCCGGCAGTCTTATGGGGGTAGCAATTGGCTGCACAGATAGAATTGAGTAGTTCAAGTTTATCATCATGCTTGTCCCTCACAAATCCACTTGCAAAAACCCTAAAATCCACCTAAAATCTGCCTGCTCAAGAGAAATAACACCCTTATATGTCTACCAAAAAAGCGGGAGGATCCAGTAGAAACGGAAGAGATTCCCAGGCGAAACGCCATGGGATTAAACGTTTTGCAGGAGAAGTGGTCACCGCGGGATCTATTCTTGTCAGGCAGAAGGGAACCAAATGGCATCCCGGGCACAATGTGGGAACAGGCCGCGATTTCACGCTCTTCGCTTTAATGGCCGGTACCGTAAAATTCACTGAAAAACGCCAACGCAAATTTGACGGCACCACTCGCTACAACAGCGTGGTGCACATAGTCGCTACTGCACGAAGTGCAGCGTAAAAAAACTAAAACAATTGCGCTTTAAGAGTAAAGAAGTTATCCTTTTGGGTAGTTTTTCTAACCCACGCATTATGAAAACTCAACTCAATGCTCTTGCGGCCGCTCTTTCCATGGGACTCCTTTGGGGAGTGTGCCTTTTTATTTGGACTTTAATATCGATTCAAACGAGCTACGCAAGCTCTTGGCTTGAACTCATGGCTGAGTTTTATCCCGGCTATGCAGCCACCACGGTCGGTGCCTTCTGGGGTCTGCTTTGGGGCTTTCTCGACGGCTTCGTTGGCACCTACATTTTAGTCTGGCTTTATAACTTTTTTGTACGTCACTTCAGTAAATAGATTATGTCTTTAGAATCTTTTTTCGGGCTCGAGACCGAAGGGGCGGGGTCCCCGGAGGCGCGGGAGCAGTATCAAGAACAAATGCGCGAAGCGGCACGGGCGATTAAAAACATGAGCGCAAATCAAGCCGCTCAAAAAAAGAAAGAAGATAAATTGGCGCAGCTTCTCATTAAGCTGATGCGCGATACGGGAAAGTCCGACATCGTTTTTTTGGTCGTTAAACTTTTGGAAGAAAATGTTCCGGGCGCTTTTATTCTGGCTATTCTTTCCATTGCGGATTCGGAAATGGAAAAGGAACTTGTAGCAAATTTTGAAGGGGGAGATCCGAACGAATCGGCACTTCGTGCCGTGGGTGTAGAATTCATCCCCGATGAAATCAAAAAAGAACTCAACGCTTGGGGAGAAGCGATTTTAGCCGCGGGTCTTCTCTTACCCGGTAAAACATTATTCACCGTGCTCACTCCCGATCAAAAATTGAAATCAATTTTACTCGACCTTTTACAGTTTTCGCTGGAAGAGTATTTCCATAGACACGGGCTCGAATTTTCCGAAGACAAAATACGCCAAGTGGCACTGCTCAGCATCCAGACGGTTCTCCTTCGTTTGCGAGACGCTTCACGCGAAAAAACGGACATTGAAATTATTGAATCGCCTACTCAGCGAAGCTGAGCTTATAAATAGCCGTCGCGTCAGCGACTCCACTCTATGTCATCTCAAGTTGGACTCATTGGTCTTGGTACGATGGGAGCGGCTCTCGCACGCAACCTGGCTTCTCGCGGATTTCGAGTGGGACTGTGGAATCGCACAAGCGGAAAAGTTGCAGGTTTTTTGAATCGCTATGGCGGTGAATCTTTCTACGCCGCGGAAAATTTTGAAGACTTTTTAGAAAACTTAGAAACTCCAAGGCGCATCATTTTGATGATTCCTTCCGGCAAAGCGACGGAGGAACTTTTAGAGCGCTTGAGGGAAACCCTGCACGAAGGGGACTGCGTCATGGACGGCGGAAATTCACACTTTAAGGATAGCGCGGCCTACGGCAAAAAATTGCTCGAAAAAGGAATTTATTTTTTGGGTACTGGAATTTCCGGTGGGGAAGAAGGAGCATTGAAAGGACCGAGTTTGATGCCGGGGGGGAGTCGAGAAGCTTGGGAAGAATTCGAACCTCTTTTAAACGCCATTTCCGCGGAAGATTTTAACGGCAAGGCCTGCGTCTCTTTTGTGGGAACCCAAGGAGCCGGTCATTTCGTAAAAATGGTACACAATGGAATTGAATACGCCGAAATTCAAATGCTTGCCGAGGCGTATGATTTTTTGAAAAATTTGTATCGATTAAAGCACGAAGAAATTGCTGACATTTTTAAAGGATGGAATGAAGGACATTTGAATTCATTTTTGCTGGAAATTTCAGAAGAAGTGCTGAGAAAGGAAGAGGAAGGACGGCCTTTGCTCGATTTAGTTTCCGACGCAGCCGGTCAAAAAGGAACAGGGCGCTGGACAAGCGAAGAAGCTTTGGCTCTCGGAGTACCCCTGCCCTCCATTACGGGGTCCGTACTGGCTCGTCAAAGCTCCAGCTCCAAGACGCTTCGTAGTGAACTTGCGGCTTTGTACCCTATTCGTATGGAGGTGCCCAATATTTTGGTCTCTGATTTTGTAGAACATCTGGAGAAGGCACTTTTACTGACACGGCTCTCTAATTTTGAACAGGGAATTTCGCTCTTGCGAGCAGCCGAGCAGCAGTATAAATTCGGTTTCAAAATTCCGGAAATCCTTCGTCTTTGGCAGGGCGGATGTATTATTCGAAACAGCCTTCTTCGCGATTTGCATGTTTCTTTGCTGGGTGAAAGTCGAAGTTTGTACTCAGCACTTTTCGCTCAGAAAATTGTACAAAAAAACCTAAGAAGTTTACAAGTAGTGGTCAGTACGGCCGCACTCCATTCCATTCCTTTGTTTGCTCTTTCAGGTGCCCTGAGCCATTTTGAAGCCTTTCGACATGCTCACTTGCCAGCAAATTTTATACAGGGTCTACGGGACCGTTTTGGTGCTCATGGTTACGAACGTGTGGACAAAGAAGGTACTTTTCACACCGATTGGCTATGAAGACACTGCACGAAGTGCAGCCTACAAAAAAACGTCGCAAAGCGACACAATTTCAGGTTGCAGAAAACAATTTCACGCTCTTCATTTTTGGGGCTTCGGGCTCTCTCGCAAAGCTCAAGCTTTTTCCGGCGCTTTACGAACTCCAAAAAGAAAAACGAATGCCGGCGGATTATAAAATTGTGGGTTACGCAAGAACTCCCATGACGGACGAAGCCTTTAGAAAATTTTTCGAAAAATCCATCAGAAAAAGCGAAGAAATAATTGATCAGAGCGCGCTCAGCGCTCTCCTTAAAAACGTCTTCTATTTTACTGGGCAATACGATCAAGAAGCGGATTACAGAAAGTTTCTAAAACATCTTCGCGAACTCGAAAAAGAAAAAAACCGAGTACGAATGGCCTATTTTTCGGTTCCACCCATGGCTTTCCCTGATATTTTCAAAAACCTGGGAACGGTGAATTTTGATACGAAAAAAGCACCGCTCCGCCTCGTGATTGAGAAACCGTTCGGCATTAATTTACGCAGCGCAAAAAAATTGAAGAAAACCTTGAATCGTCATTTCGATCCCGATCAAATTTATCTTCTCGATCATTATTTGGGCAAAGAAGCGGTAAGTAACCTTCTTTCACTTCGTTATGCAAACTCCATTTTAACAACGCTGATGCATAGCGATTACGTGAGCAACATTCAAATTTCGGCCCTTGAAAAAAAAGACATTGAGGGGCGATCCAACTATTTTGATCATGTGGGCATCATTCGCGATATGGTTCAATCCCATCTTTTCCAAATCTTAGCTTATCTGACGATGTTTGCACCACGGGAACGAAACGCGGAGTCCATCCATCATGAAAAGGCACGAGTTTTAGAATCCATCCGAATTTCTGATATTAAAAATTCCATAGTTCGCGGCCAATACAAAAATTACAAAAAAGAAAAGGGAATTCCCCAGGGTTCACAAACAGAAACTTTCGCCGCGATTAAGCTCACCATGAAACATCCTCTCTGGAAAAACGTGCCCATTTATATTCGCAGTGGGAAATGCCTGAATCAAAAATGGACAGGTGTGGTGATTGAATTTAAACCCCGCTGGGCCCAAAAAGAATTGCCGGAATTGCCGGCCAATAAAATTGTGATCCAACTCCAACCCACCGAAAAAATCGAATTCCATTTGCTCACGAAACTCGGCGGAAAAACCTTTGACTTCCATCCTCTCACTACAGGGCGTCCCATTTACTGCAGTGGCGATTGTTTGGTGGAACACGGACGACTCCTGCTGGATGTTGTTTCCGGGAGACAAGGCATCTTCCTTAACTTTGAAGAAATCTTTTCCGCCTGGCGAATTGTGGACCCTTTACAAAAGCTTTGTAACAAATGGCAGAAAAAGAAAAAATACTTGTATATTTACGAACGTAATACGCTGGGTCCAAAGGCCGCTGACGAACTAATCCAAAAGGATGGTTTTCAGTGGTCACTGCCCGAAGGGCAGAATTAAAAAAACGAAGCCGAAGGCTTCTCCCTATGAATAAACCCACTATTTTCTACCCTCAGACTGAAGCTGAATTTTGGCAAAAGGCAAAAGAAGACGCTGTTCTTGCTATTCGAGAAACGCTTCAAAAACAAAAGGTCTGCCGTCTCGGTTTAGCAGGGGGTGAAACTCCAAAACATCTCTACGAGCTATTGGCAGAGGAAAATCTTCCTTGGGAACGCATTGTCATCATCCTCATCGATGAGCGTTATGTCCTCAGCGATCATTCTGAAAGCAACCTTCGCATGCTTCGAGAGGCTTTACTGAAAAAAATCTCACTACCTCCGGAAAATATTCTTGCGTTCGACACTTCGTCCACCAGGGAATCCGCTGCAGAAGAAATGAGCCGTAAGTTAACGAAATTGGGCCAAGAGCGAAATCCACTTTTTGATTGTTTGATTTTAGGGGCGGGAGCCGATGGCCATATTGCTTCACTATTTGAGGGCGAGGAGGTTTTGAATTCACAAGAATTGGCTGCTCTTTCTCAGGCAAAGCACTCCGCCGTGCAAGAACGACTCACTCTCACCTTAAAGGCTTTAGAAAATTCTTCTCGCGCCCTCCTCTTATTAAAAGGCTCCGAAAAACTGGCAGTTGTACAAACTCTCGAAGGAGGTTCGGATGCACTCCGTCTCACTGCTCTCAAACACTTGCTAGAAAAAATGACCGTGAAGGTTTTAGCTTTTCTTAAGTAGAGTTTTCCATTAGAATAAGCTCACATTAATTCCACCCTATGAAACGCATTTCATTGTTTGTTCTGTCCGCACTGCTTCTTACGGCTTGCAGTTCCAATCTCACGGTTGCCGATAAAGACACTTTAAAAGCATATCCTGAGCTCGAAGGCGCCATTTGGGCTTGGCAATCTATGGTAGACAGCGCTGCTGCGGAAGATTGCACGACTTTCCTCGAAAATATGCGACTCACTTTGAAACTCACCGAAGAAGCATGTCCCGCTGCTTTCAAATATTTTGAAGAAGCTCCCATCGTGGATTGGTCTCGCACCGACTGGAGCAGCTCCGGCGGTAAAGCTAAAATTTACGAAATGGGTAGCGGCTCCATTGCTTCTTTCATACTCAACGAAGCCGACAACTCTTGGCGCGCCGATGAAATTTTCTGGGAAGATTAAAACAACTCATCGTGTCCACATATAAAGCTGCAAAACTTGAAGCCAGAATGGGAGGCATACTGTTGATACTGGCTGGAGTTCTTTTTGCTGGGATGGGCTTATTTCTCTCTTTGACGGAGGGGTCACAATTTACTCCAGTGACTGCCATCATTCTGCCTCTTTTTCTTTGTATTTTTATCGAAGGTGGTTACTCGTTTTCAAAAAAAGGAATATTCCGCTCTGAAAAGTGGGAACAATCTGCTTCCCGAGACGGCATAGAAAAAGTAGGGAAGGGATTGAATATTTTTTTTCTAGTTAAGAAACTCTTAAAGAACATCACAGGGTTTATCGTCTTACTTCTTTTAGCTGCAGGTGCTGTTTATTTTTTCTTGAACTACGATACGGAGATTAATTTTAATCGAGAATTTTATATCCAAATTGCTACCTATCTTATTTATTTCATCGTTCTTCGTAGATTATTAGTACCAGTGATGAGTAAGGTGAGAGAGTTGGGACAAAAACTGCTTCCTAGTTATGAGGTCGATGCCAGTGGAATCACTTTTATACTTACTGATAAAGACCTTTCTCATCCTGACCGAAAATTCACTATTCGAGTCGATTTTCATGAGATTGATGAACTCAAACTTTTGAGTTATCAAGAAGCAAAGAGTTACATGAAATATGAATTTTCTCCAGATATGAAGAAACTGTCGTCTGGGCCCAAAGATTACTACCTCTTTCTGAAAGAAAATGTACGTCCAAGGGTTTATACTAAAATTTTATCGGGAGGAACGGCTGTTCTTCTGCGCGGAAAGGAGAATTTTTACCTTATCAGTGTCAATAAAGATGATTGCCAAGATATAATTGAGTCGTATAAGAAATCTAAGATGCTCATTTGATCTTCTACTATTTTGCAAATATGTAGTGCAAGAGGCTGCCTAGGGAAGAAGATTTCGTGTAAGTATTCTTTTGGTACACAACCGCTTCTGGAGTCTGCACAAGGGTAACTCGATAATCACCACGTTCCCCTTCAGAGTGTGAATACTTTAATGTGTAAGTTTTCCACTCTTCATCTTGCGTCACAGACTCAATCTCCATTGAGCTAAGATCTCTTTTGTCACAAAATCCATAAGCCACTCCAAAACCTGGAGAGGGTTCCACCTCTCTTAGTTCTAAAGTGCAGTCTGGATCAATATCGATAAATATAACGGATTCTTCAAAAATATTGATGTAGTGGACATAGGGTCTTTTTTCAGATTCGTAAAAATACGCATTGGGTAAGGATAAAATAAGCCATGTTAAAAGGAGTGGAAAAATTAATCCGATTAGAAGTAATTTCTTCTTTTTTGAACTTATTCCCATGGAAGCCATTGATCAATTTTTTAGAATTTCTGCTAAAGGACCTGTGCAGCTTCCTTCGCCCTCTACTGCGGCTTCAAACTCTTTTTGGAAAGCTGTTATAAAGTCATCACTGTTATCCAATGTGCAAGCCATAGGCTGATTCACCCATGCAGGATTGGGATTCTTTGTGTACATCATTTTTATTTCACAGCCACCATTCGTAGATCCAAGGATTTCGTAATAAGCTCCTGCAAAACCGATGTCCATTAATAGGGTGGCCGGTTCACAGGTCTTGAAATTCTCCATGAAACAAGATTCTTCATTACAGGAACTTGAATCAGATGAAGAGAGGAATTGGAAGCTATCCAGCATGTGTTCTCGTTCCTCTACATAATCATTTGCATCGGGCACATTGAAATTGAGTTCATAAATTCTCCCCTCGTGCTCCAGCATAATGAATTCCGACTCTATACCGGCCAAGCCTTTGTTTTTCATCGAATAGCCGGAAAAACCATTTACAGTTGTTTGCATTGGTTCTCCATCAAAATACGAATTTTCTGTTTCAAGCCATGTTTCAAAACTCAATCCATCATCGTTATTTGGTAGATCTTCAGAGTTGGCATAAACAGCAATTCGAGCATCGATTACAGTGCCTTCCACACCTTCGGTTGCTTCGGCTCGTTCTGGGGAAGTGAAGAAAAGATATGGTCTACCATGAGAGTCTTCTTCCACACTCCAAGAGCTTGGAAAATTCACTGAAAAACCATATTCCTCGCTGGTATAGGTTGACCACTGCACTTCTGTGGATTCCTCAAGCGCTGCGGACTCTTCGGAAGAGTCTTCCGGCTCCTGTTCGTAGTTGATCGGCACTTCGCAAGCAGTAAGTAATAAACTTCCCGCCAAGCCTAAAGATATAAATTGTTTTAACATAGCTGAAGATAGAAGATAATAAGTGTGAATTATAGTCCAGTAGCCTTTTTTTGCAAGCAGCTATGCGGACCACGAAATTCATGAGTCTAAAAGAGTGGAAAGATTTTTTTCAATATCAGCAGTCGACAAGCCCGCTTTCTCATAAAGCGCATCGGCGGTTCCCGAAAGTTGATAAGCCGAAACGCCAAGTCGTCTAACGGGGACTAGGACGCCGGCTTCGAATAAAGCTTCTTGGACAAAACTTCCAAGGCCCGTATCGATATTATGATCGTGAATCGTAAGGACTCGGCCTGTTTTGCGAGCACTTTCAGCTATGGTTTCCGAATCAAAAGGAAGGAAGCTGCTCACGGCGATTACCTCAATGTCGCCCATTTTTTCGGCTACTTCTAAGGCCTTAGTTACCATGGGTCCGCTCGCCACTATCGTGGCTCGCTTTCCTCGGCGGACAAGGTCCGCTTTCCCCGGTTTCCAAACATAATCTCCGGCAAAAAACGCTGTACCATCTTCTCTCGTAATCACAGGAATTTTCGCTCGTCCCATGCGAACATAAACATTTCCCTTCATCGCGGCAACCGCTCGAATAATGCGATCGCACTGGTTCGGGTCTGCCGGTTCAAAAATCGACGTATGAAAAAAACCGGCAAAAGAACTAATATCATCAATCACTTGATGCGTGGGGCCATCTTCGCCCACAGAAAGGCCGCAGTGCGTGGCCACCATTTTTACATTGGTTTCGTTGATGTCGTTCACCCGCGCTTGATCTTTTGCTCGACTCGTCATAAAGGCCCCAAAGGTACTGCAAAAGGGGACAAGGCCAAGCAAGGAAAGTCCGCCGGAGGCGCTCATCATGTGCTGTTCGGCAATGCCGCATTCAATGTGACGTTCGGGGAACACCTTCTTCACACCATCGGTTTTTACACTTTCGGAAAGGTCGGCCGTAAGGGCAAGAATTTCCGGGTTCAATCGAGCCAAATCGAGCAAGGCATTTCCATAAGCACTGCGACAATCCGTCATCAGTCCGGGCTCGTAAGTTTTCGCTTCGCCTTGTTTTATAGCAGCGACTTCTATGGCGTACTTTGTGGCGATTTTGACGGTCAATTTCTCGAGACCTTCCTTTAAAATTTTTTGCTCATCCTCAGAAAGTTCCAAAAGTTTCAGAGCAGCCTCCGTCTCTTCTTTTTTAGGAGATTTCCCATGCCAATCCGCTTTTTTTGCAAGGCCTGCCGGTTCCATGAATTCCACGCCTTTGCCCATTACCGTTCGGGCAATGAGTACGCTGGGACGCTCTGTTTCTTTCATGGCCTCATCGAGCGCCTTAGCCATCGCTTCAAAGTCGTGACCATCCACTTCTAAAACCTGCCAACCTGCAGCTTCATAATGACCGCGAATATTCATGGGCATAATTTCAGCGAGTGAGTCGCTGAGCTGAACTTCGTTTTCATCTATAAAGGCAATGAGATTTCCCAGCTTATATTTAGCCGCGAAATTCATCATTTCATACACTTGCCCCTCTTGTTGCTCCCCATCGCCCATGAGGAGAAACACAAAGCAGTCCTTTTTCTTGATTTTTTGACCGATTGCCAAACCGGCGGCAACGCTACTGCCAATTCCCAGAGGTCCGGTGCCGAACCAAATGCCGGAAATTTTCCGATTCACATGACCTTCGTATAAATCCTCCGGCTTTCGAAAAGTTTGAATGACGCGCTCCTTTGGGATGACGTCCATTTCAGCCAAAACGCTGTAAACGGCGGGGGAGATATGTCCGTTGGAAACGACCACCGGCTCGTTCGTTTCACTCACTCGCCACACATAGAGCAAACTCAGAAAATCAATACAGGAAAGAGAGCCTCCGGGATGTCCCGACTGCGCGTTCGTCACCATTTCCAAAATAGACCGACGGCAAGATTTTGAGAATACCTTCAGAAACGCAACTTGATCGGAGGTGAGGGTCATGGGGTAAGAAGCTGTTTAGTGAGCTTTTTCCCGAGCTCAACACCGGGCTGATCGAACGCGTTCACTCTATAGTACTCGCCCAAAAATGCAATACTGCACTCAAAGAACATAAAGAGTTCGCCCAGGCTGCGCGGCGAAATAGAGGGAATTCGGATCGTGATATTCGGTCGTCCATACTCGCTAAGCGCTTGCTCCGTCCCTTTTTTTTCAATGTTCATCAGCTCGTGAAAGGAGCGCCCCCCCAAATAAGCCAGCCCCTTGCGCGAAATTTCAGGAATCATCGCAGACTTCTCTTTTTCCACTTCCAAAAAAACAATCAATTTATCTTTGGGACCCTCTGTCCACAACTGCAGCTGCGAATGTTGATCGGTCACTCCCACGGCGCGTAGCGGCGTCAGTCCCTTTCCATTTTTCCCGATGCTTTCCGCAAGCAGTTGCCCATACCAATCGGCAAGGCTGGCGAGTTTCGAAGAGTAAGGGAACAGAACCGTGATGGGGATGCCATGTTTCCACTCAAGCAAATATTGCAAAGCGGCGAATTGAAAAGGTAAATTCATTTCCCATTCGGCCTCATGAAACGTATCCGCCATTTCCTCCGCTCCGCCTAAAAGTTCTTCAATATCAATTCCTAAAAGTGCCGCCGGAAATAAACCCACGGGGCTCAAAACAGAAAAACGCCCGCCCACTTCCGGAGGAATATCCAGCATGGGGATGCCATATTCTTTTCCAATGGCCCGAAGTTCACCCTCTTTGGGATCGCTAATAAAAACAAACTGCTCTTTAGAGACTTTTTCACGAAAATAAAAGAACTGTGCCATGGTCTCGGGCGTAGCTCCGGACTTTGAAATCACGATAAAAAGTGTTTTATCTAAGTCGAGGAGGCCTTCCACTTCCGTGACGCTGTCTAAATTATCTAAAACAAACAAACGGGGCTTGCCATGCAGATTCCAAAGCGGACCTTTAAGGGCATCTCGAATAGCAGTAATTCCAAGCGCACTCCCGCCAATCCCCAAGACCACAATATCTTTAAACTTTCCTTTCATTTTCTCCGCGAGTTCCTTCACCGCCAGCACAGGCCCTTTCACTTTCGGCAGGAGAGGGAAACTTTGTCCGCGATTTTTAAACGCTTTCAAAAAAGGCGTAATTTTTTCTTCTTCCGCTCGAAGCTCCCGGGCGGACAGTCCTTTTTCGCCCAAACCGATGATGTTCTCCAGGTGAAGTTCCACAGGCGTGATTAGCTACCCTTACCCTAGCATTCCTCCTGAAAATTTGCTATAATAAGTAGTCACACAATTTCATGGCCCCCAAAGTTTTCCACATCGAGAACGAACTGAAAAATGATGATTTTAGAGTTTCCATTTTTGGATCTGCGCGCATTAAGCCCGATGAACAAGCCTATTTAGATACTTTCAATCTAGCCAAAGAAGTCGGAAAATGGGGAGTGGACCTCATCAATGGTGGAGGGCCGGGACTTATGGAAGCCGCCAGTTTGGGGCACAAAGCGGGCGACACCAAGAACCGTGCGCATTGCATCGGACTCAACATCGTTTTACCTTTTGAACAAAAAGCGAATCCCGGACTTGAATTCCTCGACAGCCATGAACTTTTTTCAACGCGCTTGGATGAATTCATGTTGCTCTCCAACGCGGTGGTGGTGATGTCCGGAGGAATTGGTACTTGCTTGGAGCTTTTTTACACTTGGCAGCTTTTGCAGGTGAAGCATGTCTCACACATGCCCGTGATTTTAGTGGGGAAGATGTGGCGCAAATTGGTGGATTGGATCATCGACTATCCGCTCCGCGACAAACTCATGGATGCCGCTGACCTCAACTTCATTGTTGTCGTTGACAACTGGAAGCAAGCCGCAAAAGTTTTAAAGCAAGCAAAGAAACGCCACGAAGCCGGCGTCGGCAAAGAAGCCCACAACTGGCAGCAATATGGGAAGAAGATGAAGAAACTTCTGAAACTTCAGGAGCTCATCAAGGAACAAAAATCCTAATGAAACTTTCTCAGAGGATCTTCACCTTCGGCATCCTTCCCGCCCTTTTCTTTCAAGCAATTGGGGCTTACTTTTACTTTCTTTTCTCCGAAGCTTCCATTTCGCAGATTCTCTACGCCTCAACTAAAGTCTTCATTTTTGTTTGGCCTTTATTTTGGCTGATCTCCGCTCGAAAACAATTTCCACAATGGATCACTCGTCATAAACAGTCGATTCTATGGGGATTTTTTTCCGGGCTTTTAATCTGTCTTGTAAGCGCGGCTGTTTTCTTACTGTGGAAGGACCAACTCGTCCCCGACTTATCCGGCATCCAAGAAAAAGCAAACAATTTCGGCCTTACAACGCCACTGCGCTATCTCCTTTTTAGCCTTTTCCTTAGTCTTTTTCATTCACTCATTGAAGAATACTACTGGCGTTGGTTTGTTTTTAAGGGGCTTCAAATCCGACTTTCTTGGCTGCCGGCGGCTGTTTTGGGAAGTCTGGCCTTCGCCTTTCACCATTACTTGGTGCTTTCCCAGTTTTTCCCCATCGGCCTGACTATTCTTTTCGGAACGCTCGTTGGTTTGGCCGGTTTTTTCTGGTGTTTTCTCTACAAAAAAACCGGCTCACTCCTCGGTCCTTGGCTCAGCCATGCTTTGGCAGATCTTGTAGTCATGGGGATGGGATACTTGCTTCTGTTTTAAGAATCAATTGCCAAACCAGTAAACTCCTGTAGACTCTCGCAGACCAAACCAACCATGGAAATCCGGAACATTGCCATCATCGCCCACGTAGACCATGGGAAAACCACGCTCGTGGATGCCCTGCTCAAAGCCGGAGGCGCTTTTCAAGCTCACGAAGCGGTGGAGGTGTGTGTGATGGACAGTAACGATCAAGAGAAGGAACGAGGAATCACCATTTACGCGAAGAACGCGGCCATTCATTATAAAGGGACTAAGATCAACATCGTAGACACTCCCGGGCATGCCGACTTCGGATCCGAAGTGGAACGAATCCTCCGCACCGTGGATGCAACCGTCTTGCTTGTGGATGCTTACGAAGGGCCTATGCCTCAAACCAAGTTTGTACTCAGAAAATCCCTTGAACTTGGTCTGAAAGTACTTGTGGTCATCAACAAGATTGATAAACCCACAGCCAGGCCCGACCAAGTACTGAATGAAATTTTCGACCTCTTCGTGTCTTTGAACGCCAATGACGAACAGCTCGATTTCCCTTATATTTACGCCATTGCCCGTGAAGGAATCGCCATTCGTCAACTCACCGATGAACGCAAAGACATCCTGCCGCTGCTCGATTTCATTCTTGAAAATGTGAAACAAGCCGAACACGACACCGAGAAACCTTTTCGCATGCAACCCGCCACCTTGGCTTACGACAGCTATTTGGGACGTATTGCCGTGGGACGCGTTTATGAAGGAAAGCTGCAAACCGGAAAATTGCTCCACATCACGAATATGGAAGGTGAAAAACGTAGCGCTCGTGCCAGCAAGCTCTTCACTTATCAAGGTATGAACCGCGTGGAAGTACCTGAAGTGGTGGCCGGAGACTTGGTTGCCGTTGCGGGAATTGCAGACATCGACGTGGGGGAAACCATCGCTACCGACGAAAATGCGGAAGCTTTGCCCGCCATTAAAATCGATCCGCCGGCCATCTCCATTGAATTCTTGGTGAACAACTCACCCTTTGCCGGAAAAGAAGGAAAGTACGTCACGAGCCGTCACATTCGCGAACGTTTGGAACGTGAACTCGAGACCAACGTAGGACTCAAAATTGAAGGAGTGCAGGATAGCGACACCATCATGGTCTACGGTCGCGGTGAAATGCAAATCGCCGTGCTCATTGAAAATATGCGCCGTGAAGGATACGAACTCCAAATTTCCCAACCTAAAGTAATCATGCAGGAAGTGGATGGCAAAAAACTCGAACCTTACGAAATGGCCGTCATCAACGTACCCGACGGCGACGCCGGAAAAGTGATTGAAGCCATGGGAAAGCGCAAAGGGGAAATGAAAAACATGAAGTCGGAGAATGGAAACACCATGCTCGAATTCGAAGTACCCACTCGCGGACTCCTCGGCTTCCGCTCCCAATTTCTCATTATGACCAGCGGGGAAGGAACCCTTTACCATTCATTCGATCACTTTGGGCCTTATAAAGGCACCATCGATAAGCGTACCGTTGGCTCTATGATTTCCGGCGAACCGGGATCATCCATGGCTTACTCCATTTGGAAACTCCAAGAACGTGGACCTTTCTTCATTGGCCCACAGACCGAAGTGTATGAAGGTATGATCATCGGCGAGCACAACCAAGGCACCGACATTGTGGTGAACGTGACCAAGAACAAAAAACTCACCAACGTGCGCGCCTCCGGTACCGACGAAGCCCTCACTCTCACTCCCATCCAGTCCATGACGCTTGAAAAAGCCATCGAGTACATTAAGGATGACGAGTACGTGGAAATCACTCCCAAAAACATCCGCCTCCGCAAAAAATACCTTACGGAGCAGGATAGGAAACGCTACGGGCGAGAAGGCTGAAGCATCCTTAAGAATTCGTCGATGGGTATGCCTTTACCATCATTATCTCTTTCAGCATTAAAAACATTTCCCGCTTCCTTTTTTGCTCTTTTTTTGGTAGGCTCCAGTATGGCTGGATATTAGCATAATCACTACTATGAAAACAGTTGAAAAGAACCAAGGAAAGAAAAAAGTCATCTCTTTTGATTATGACCCTTCTGTAGATGAAAAGATTTGGAAAAAAATAAAGAAGGATGTGAAAAAAGCACGAGCAAAGGTTTATCTGGAGACTTATGGATAGCAAACAAAAAGTCTTTTTAGATTCTTGCGTTATTTTAAGCGCATTATTCTCAAAAAAAGGAGCGAGTTATTTCATTTTACACGAACCAATTGAGGTCATTTTGCAAATGAGTGAATATGTTTTTAGAGAAATCTATCAAGTCATCAAGGACAAACATGAATCACAGCACGAACAATTATTAAACAAACTTTTCTACTTGCTGGCAGAGTCTCATGTCACATTTGTACCCAACCCTGGAAAAAATGAATTGGTAAATAGTGAGCAGCTCATTTCTAAAAAAGATGCTCCAATTCTGGCGACCGCTCTATCTCAAAGTGACTATCTGGTCACACTGGATAACGAATTTTTCACAGAGAAAGTTACACAAATGGCTATGTTCCAGCGACTTACCATATTCAAACCTGGCGAATTTTTAGAAAAATATAAAACAGACGGTCTCAATTAGAAAAACCTCGAAACTAGAATTTCATTCTGTTTCGAGTATGGGGTGGGTGATGGGGCTCGAACCCACGGCCTCAAGGACCACAACCTAGCGCTCTAACCAACTGAGCTACACCCACCATACTGCACGAAAGTGCGCCTTATAAAAAGGCCTCGCCATTTTAGGGTTTTTGGCTGGAAAGGGCAACGCGAAAGTGCTAAGCTTCGCCACGCCTAACCCCTCACCGTGGCTCACTTCCGAAAACACTATCTTGCTCTCACCATAATCAATCTTTTGGCGATGGCGGCCGCGACCTACCTCACTTGGGCCCACTACAAACCTTCGCTCACCGATTTCTGTGTCTTTGGCGAATGGTGGAACTGCGACATTGTGAACAAGAGCATTTACTCTGAAATTTTCAACATTCCGGTAGCCATACTCGGCCTCGTAGCCTATACCGCCTTTCTTATTTTTTCGATTCGCGGACTCTACCGCGATCAGCGAAAGCTCATACCATACTTTCTCTTTTTCGTAAGTGGTGGCACGCTTTTCGCGCTCTACCTAACCGGAATCGAAACTTTTGTTCTTCGCACCTACTGCCTTTTCTGCGTCATCCAACAAATTCTCATTTTGATTGAACTCGCCATTGCTGTTAATCTCTATAAGCACAGTAGAAAACACCTCCAATGAAAAAAATCATTAGTCTTTTACTCATTTCGATCTCCATTTTCACGCTTGCCTGCGAACGCGACACCACTTACGACAACTTCACTCAATGTCTTGCCGACTCCGGCACTATTTTTTACGGCGCTTTCTGGTGTCCCCATTGCCAATCCCAAAAGGAACTTTTCGGCGATTCGGATGACCTCCTCCCTTACGTGGAATGTGACGCCAACGGTAAAGACGCCAACCCTGCCGCCTGCACAGCCGCCGGTGTAAAGACCTACCCCACTTGGGTCTTCCCCGACGGCAACATCGAAACCGGCACCAAGAGTCTCAAACAGCTCGGCGAATGGTCCTCTTGCCCCTTACCAGGAGAGGAAAGTATTCTGGTTGCTCCTTCTACTGAAGACTAGAACAAGGGGACCCAACCCTCCCAAAGCTCACCGCTAGGGCCTGTAATGCCCTTCCAAAGACTTTGGAGCAAGTTCACCTTAGCTGTGAAGTCTTCCAGCGTTAAGGATTTTTCCCTTATCAGAGTGCCGTAACTTGCAGCAAATTTATCCCAGAGTTTATTACCGTACTGCATTGCTGTGTCGTTATTGGGCCAGCTTCCATCAAAAGTAGGCTTTATAAGCTTAAAAATCACTTCCAACTCGTCTGATTTAACATCGCTGTCAATCAAAAGTGTGTAAAAAGCTTTCTCTACAGAAATGAATTCACCATAACGGAAAACAATATCACGCAACTCACTTTCATTTGTTGCCTCAGAAGTGACCATCTCTAAGCGGGTTTCGACAAGCTCCCTGTATTGCTTGGGCCAAGCACCATCCAACTTCATCCAAGAACTCACATCTTTTTCCTTGCCAAACCACTTCATGAATTGCTCCTTCGCTTTTGTTTTCTGTTTTCGAAGTTTTTCTTTTGCCGCTTCTGCCAGTTTCCGAGCATCCTCATTAGTGTCAAGCTCCGGAATCGGAGCACTGGGGCCACCTCGAGCAGCCCAGTCGGTATATTTTTTTGCATTGAGGCGAACACTTGCTAAATCAACCTGTCGTTTTGTGCTGAAAAAATTCACGAACTCTTCAATCGATTCATTGTAAGGCAGCTTGCCTCCAGATGCCGCGTAGACTTGGTAGAGGAAATACTTATTGTAATCATCGGGACTTTTATTGGACAAAGTGAAAGTAACACTTCCTGAATCAATATTTTGTAAATATAAGCTAGTCAACTCTTTAAAGTTAGCGGGAGCAAGTGTTCTCAGTACGGTAATCGCTTTCATAGTCGGTTCCTTCCAGCTCGCCTTATTCGTGCCCGTAAGCATATAATCGGCAAGTGTGCGAAGTACTTGCTCGGGATTTCCTTTTAGTCCGTTAAACTCTCGGCCTTCCTTCTCCGCCTTGTCCCTTACAATTTTTATTGCAGCCTCAACATCAGTAGCAGTTGTTTTGCTTGCAACGGCAGTATTCATTTCGTTAATCAAGCGTTCAATGCGCAGATCCACCAAAACTTCCACTTCGTCTGAAACCCCGCTCGTGTCAAAAGCGTCTCTAATCTTTTTTGTAGCCTCATCAGTCAATTCAGTCACTTCACTTTGTTCAATAGGTGCCGGACCGACGCTGGCACTCGGCGCAATGGAAATACTGCCCGCGCCGCCCGTGGGACTAGCATTGGGATATTGTTTTTCAAAAGCTATGATGCCGTTATTTCCGAATGCTTCATCAAAACTGGCCTCATCATAACGACGGTCAAGGCCGAAGAAGCCATTTCCTTGTGGGCTGAGTTGAGCCACTCCCAGTATGCTTTCAAACTTACCTTGGAGCTGATCCATCCACGCTTGATGATCGGGAGTAAGCTGAGCCTGAGTCATTGTGGGAATGGGGTAGGCAAGATCAAAAATAGTCAGTTTGATATGGGCTTTTATTCGGCGAGCGCGTTCCAAATCTTCATCCCCAATGGCGTCCCAACCCTTTTCGGCCAGGGTCTTATCGATAAAAGTTACTAAATCTTTATAAGATTGATTGTTCACATTCACTTCTTTCAAGGTCTTCATTTCTCTCTTCCTGTGATCATCCACGTTTCCGGCATCGGGAGAAGGACGTCTTGCGATTTCCTCCGCCTTATTACGAACTTTAGTTACTTTCGCGCTGGCTTCCTTGTAAATAGATACACCTGCAACATTGCTATCTTTATTATCTAAAACAGCACGTGAACTTGGATTCGTTTCATAAAGATCAATGAATCGATGCTTAACCAAAGACTC
>CAYHTG010000001.1:0-28222 GCA_964359495.1 uncultured Candidatus Peribacteria bacterium | reverse complement strand
CACTGGTGAGTCCACCGGCACGATCTTGGCCTTCATAAGCGGCCCTGAGTTGCTCGAAAGCATCAATGACGGTTTTATCATTAAGGAATTTATAAGCCGCTTCTTTGCCCAAAACTTCCCATTCAGCTCGAAGTTCGGGACATTCATCCAGTTTGTAGGCCACGATGTCTCCATTGTCGTAAGTGAGTTTTCCTTCTTTCCCATGGTAGTAAATGGTGATATCGGTTTTCCCTCCAACAACAGGATCAGGGAGGTCAGCAACATTGCGGACCTCGAAATCCAAATTGCCCATCACAAACTGCATGTCTTGCTTAACAGCTCGATGGATTTCTTGCTCTGCGGCTTTTTCCTTAGCCAACTCAATACTTGCAACAGCACCACCCGGAATGGAAACACCGCCACTTACCTCTCGCTCAACCATCAGTTGCATGCGTCCATCCTCGCTCATCACAGCGTAGAAGCTGGGCTTGAGGTCTTTTAAAGTAATTTCTTCAATGGCGGCGGCGTTGGCCAGGTCGAAATTGTCAGTTGGATTTACCAATTTAACATCCCAACGATTCTTTTCTTTATTATATTCTGTTTTATACATTCCGGAGTTGGCATAGTTAGCCTCAAACTCTGCGAGTACTTGGGCGTTGACGTACTGAACTACTTTCGCAGCATTATCATAAGCATCCTTATTAGGCACTCCCTTAGCGTCCACAACAATTTCAACATCGAGCGGGGTAACTCCTGTCTTAGTATTGGCGTCCACAATCTGGTAAAGAGTCTTCCCCGGCATCTCTGTTTTCTTAACGGTGAGAGGGAAGGCATTTATAGTGTAAGTGGTGCCGGACAAGTACCGGGCATCAATTTCTTGTTGAAGAACATAGTTGAATAAGTGCTCAAGACCCTTGGAATCGGGATTTTCAATACCGGAGCCGTCCACGCGGCCATCCACGGAGATACCATCGGGGCCGGTATTGGAAGGAGGGTCGATTCCAAGAAGATCGGCGAAAACAGATTGGATTCTCCAGTTTCTTCCATTGCTGCAATATTTTTCTCTCCAAATTCGCGCGCCTTCGCGGGCTAAGAAATCACGGTCACCGGTCAATCCACTTTTTTTGGCTCTTAAAATCATGAGGGCTTCAATACCTTCATAACATCCTCGTTCATTGATTCGGCCCACAGGGGTCGCGCCAACACTGCCTTGAGCGGAAAAGGCTTTTGGATTGATTTTTCTTTGGCTGGGGTCTGTACTCAAGGTGCTTTCAAAGGCATCCAAAAAGGTGGAAGCTTGCCCGTTCTTAAGATACATAAGGGCATCGAAAGCCAAATCATCTTTTTCGGTCAGTGCGAAAACTTCAGTTTTTAATTGGTTACATACGGGACTAAGTGCGATGTCTTCGGGTCCATAGGCATATTCTCGAAGTCTTTCGTAACCTGTTTTTCCGTTTCCAAAGAACATGGGAACATAGTTGAGGCCCACCGCGCTTAAAGTGAGAGCGGCGCCCCATTTCACCGCTTTCCGGAACTTTCCTCCTTCACCGGAGTCGTTCCAGAAATAGGAAAAGGCCATAATGGATGCAACCAAGGCAAATGTTGCCGCCGCAGGGTTTTCAGTTGCAATGGTTAGGGCTTTTTTGACCACATCTCCAATCTGTTTGGGAGCTTGAGTGGCATCAAATTCATTGAAATCTTCATTTATGGTTTGAATTTTTTTGAACGTAGCTTCGTACTTGTCTCTCAAGGCTCGAAGTTGTGCCGCCGCTTCCGCAGGTTTGGTTTTTACAAGAGCCAACAGTGTCTCCGCTTTCTCGGGAGGAAGTACTACACGGATAGCGCGTTCTTGATTATTCCCGGAAACCAAATCGCTGGGGGCTAGGCCGTTATCAATGAGGTCATCAACCACTTCTTCCAATTCTCGGTCTCGGAATTTTTCTTCAAGAACATCGAGAGAGACATCGGTACGAGCACTCGAAGTACCCGGAACCTCTTTAACTTCAAAGCCTCCCAGGCCGGCGAGCTCGCTGGTTTGGTAGTCCAGCCAATTTTTTTCCCAAGTATTGAAACACGAAAATTCGGAAGCCCATTGTTTTTTGATGAGTTTCTTCTTCTCTTGAAGGTTTGCAATTTCAGGGTTCGGGGATGTAGCGCTTATGCGTTTATCATGTGCTTCAAGCCTCGCAATTTCATCTTCCGCTGCATCGTAAGCAGTCAGGAGTCGAAGTGCTTCCGTCTTCTTTGCTTTTTCGGCAGCTTCACGCTCATCCAAGCGTTTTTTGTGTTTTTCGGCAGCGGTCTCGTGAGCCATACGTGACAATAAAATCTTATAATTATAGCAAAAAACTCAAAGAGTTGCAATAGCAGCAAGGTGTCGGTATCCTTGGTCGTAATTTAAATCATCCTATGGAAACACTCATTCAAAAATTGGAAAAGTCTGAAGTGAAGCTCACGGTTACGCTCTCCGAAGAGGAAATGAAGAAATACAGGACAAAGGCGGTGCTGGATCTACAAGACAAGGTAAAGGTTCCGGGCTTCCGTGCCGGAAAAATTCCGGAAGATGTTTTGATGGGTGAGTTTGGAGAGCAAGCTTTCCTGAGCGTGGTGCTTGAGTTTGCCGTTTCCGAGTCTTACGAAGAGGCGGTCCAAAAAGAGGGGCTTCGTCCCGTGGGCTACCCAAAGATGAACATTGTTCAGCAAGATCCTCTCAAATATGAGGCAACCGTGCCTACGGTTCCCGAAGTAAAATTTAAAAAAGATATTCAAAGCGTGAAAATCAGTCGAAAAAAACCGGAAGTGAAAGACGAGGAGATTCAGAACGTTTTGAATGATTTTGTGAAGCGTACTGTCGAATGGAAAGACGTGGTACGTGAAGCCAAATTGGGCGACCGCGTGGAAATTGATTTTGATGGACAGGACGCCGGTGGTGTTCCGCTAGATGGCACTTCCAGCAAAAATCATCCCATTATACTCGGTTCCAAGGCTTTTATTCCGGGTTTTGAAGAAGAAATTGTGGACATGAAAATGGGAGACGAGAAAGATTTCGAAATCACTTTCCCCAAAGACTACCATTCCGCCGCCTTCAAGAATAAAAAAGTGAAGTTTCACGTGAAACTGAATCGCATCGAAGAAGGTCAGGAACAGGAACTCAATGATGCTTTTGCACAAAAAGTTTCAAAGGATGAGAAAAAAACGCTTGCCGATTTGAAGGGTGAAATCCACGTGGAGTTGAGTCATCAAAAGGAACACGAAGAAGATACGCGCCTCGAAGGGGAGTTTTTGAAGGAACTTTTGGAGATTGTGGAAGCGGAAGTACCGGAGGTTTTAGTGGACCGTGAAGTTGATTTCTTGGTGGAGCGTATTAAAGCAGACCTTGAAAAGCGAAAACAAAGCTGGGAAGACTATGAAAAGGAGACGAAAGAAAAGGGGAAGGACATTCGGACTGAACTTCGAAAGCCCGCTCTGGAGCAGGTTTTAATCCGCCTCGGCTTGGAACGTTTGTTTGAACTGGAAAACCCGGAAATCACCGAACAAGACATCGAAGAGGAAATTGAACACTTGGTAGGTCACTATCCTCCCGAATTTCAAGTGATGCTCAAAGGTCGTTACACGGAAGGAACCCAAGAACGTGAAGGAGTTAAAAGCGGGGTAAAGTTGAAAAAGGTGGTGAAGGCACATACGAAGTAGCAAGGAGCGAAATTCTGAATAACTATTTTGTTCGTAAATAATGAGCAAAATCTAGCTCGAATAACTTTTGTATTCAAACTTTAGCCTGGTGAAAAGCCACGATTTTGCCTTAAAAGGCTTTTTTTCTTGCTTTTTGAATTAAAAAATTATACAGTTTAGCCCAGTTCGAATAAATAATGTGTACATGTTAAAGCATCTTTTTACATCAAAGGCGCGCGTAAAACTCCTCACCCTCTTCCTTCTCAAACCGGATGATGAGTATTTTGTTCGAGAACTTACCCGAGAACTCGACGAACAAATCAATTCGGTGCGGCGCGAGCTGGATAATCTAAAAAAACTGGGTCTTTTGAAGAGCCGAGCCAAAAATCGCAAGAAATTCTTCATGGTGAACAAGAATTTCATCCTTTATAACGAGCTTAGAAGCATGATTATTAAAGCGACGAATTCTACCGAAAACCTCATCAAAAACATTACGAAGATGGGAGAAGTCGATTTTCTTCTTATTTCGGGTGCCTTCCTTCAAAGAGAATCGGCCGTCGATCTACTAGTGGTGGGTAAGGTGGATAAAGAGAATCTTGGTAAATTTCTGGACACCCTGGAAACTCCCGAACCCATCAAGTTTAGCGTCCTTACGACGGAAGACTTTGTTTACCGATTGAAATGCCGTGATCAGTTCATTTTAGACCTGATCCAAGACCCTGCAAACATGATTGGAATCAATAAATTGAATTTGGAACCGGACAAAGCTTAAGGAAACTCTGAAAGTCACCATTTCGACGCTGAAGCTGTGTTGACAACTGCAACACACCTATGTTACACTAAATGTGTTTTTAACTGCATTTCAATGTCTAATATTCATGTTCGAATCAAGGACGAAACAAAAAAATCTGCCTCCAAGGTTCTTGAAAGAATGGGAATTGATATGAGTACAGCTATTACTATGTATTTACATCAGATTGTTATCACTCAAACCATTCCTTTTCGTTTGGTCACCGAAAATGGTCTGACCCTTCAGGAGGAAAGGAGCATTTTGACAGCATCTGAAGAAGCTAGAAGTGGAAAGAACATTACCGAAGCGAAGGATTGGAAAGAAACGAAAGCACATCTGGATTCTCTTAAGAAGAAAAAATGAACCTGAGTTTTCACAAACGGTTTGATAAGCGATATGAAAAGCTAACGACTAAACTCCAAACTAAAGTTGATGAAGCTATTGAACATTTTGTGATAGATCCTTTTGATCCATCGCTTAAAAACCATGCTTTAACAGGTAAGATGCTGGGCAAAAGAGCATTTTCAGTTACTGGAGATTATCGAGTGGTTTTTGAAGAATTCGACCACTACACCTTGGTGCTTTTACTGGATGTGGGTACGCATAATCAGGTTTATTAAAATCCACTTGCCTCCCCCTAGAAACCTGCTAAAATCAGTCCCGCGCACTTCAGTTCCTAAGCCACAAGCATTTATGTCTCGAGCACTCCTAGACCACGTTGTCCAATCTTCACTTAAAAAGGTCCCCGCTCTAAGGGCCGGGGCTACGGTGCACGTTCACCAAAAAATTAAAGAAGGAGAGAAGGAACGCATTCAGATTTTTAAGGGTTTGGTGATTCGAGTAAACGCCGGACATAAGACGGATAAAACCTTTACAGTCAGAAAAGTAGTGGAAGGAGTGGGTGTGGAGAAAATTTTCCCTTTTCACTCTTCAATGATTGAAAAAATTGAAATCATCAAACAAGGACGTGTACGAAGAGCCAAGCTTTTCTACATGCGTGATCTGGAAGGGAAGTCAACTCGTCTCCGAGAAACCGCCTTTGAACTGGGTATGCTGGATGACACTGCAGGCCGGGCGGAACAGAGCGGTAGCGAAGCGGATGCTCCTATAAAAGAAGAAGAAAAGGAGGAAACGCCTATTCTCGAAGAAGCTGCTCCTGAAGAAGCTCAAACTGCAGCTGACGCTGCATTGGAAGAAAAATAAATTGTGCTAAACTAAAACCGTGAACTTTCATCTTCCCAGGGGGCTCATTGCCGGCATGGATGAAGCGGGACGCGGTTCTTGGGCGGGGCCCGTGGTGGCGGCAGCGGTGATTTTGCCGCGGGGTCTTCACTTACACGGCTTGAATGATTCTAAGCTTGTCACCCCTGAAAAAAGAAAAATTCTATTTAAGAAAATCACCCGGACTTGCGAGTTTGGCATTGGTTCGGCCACGGAAGGGGAAGTCGATGAACATGGCCTCCTTCACGCCACTTTCTTAGCTTTTGAGCGGGCTTTGGAAAACTTAAAAACCAGACCTGACCATCTATTAGTGGATGGCCGAGATCGCTTCCAATTTAAGGTACCTCACACCTCGATTATCCGCGGGGATCAAAAAGTTCGCTGCATTTCCGCTGCCTCAATCGTGGCCAAAGTAAGCAGAGATCAAATTATGGTAGAATATGGAGCGAAGTATCCCGAGTATGGCTTTGAACTTCATAAAGGCTATGGGACTCAAGCTCATCAAAGAGCCCTTCAAGACTATGGCCCAATCGAGTTACACCGAAAATCTTACCAGCCTCTTAAAAATCTAAAATGGAAGCAAGAAGCATTCTTATAATCGGGAATTACGGGGCTGGAAACCTGGGTGACGATGCCATCTTAGGGGGTATTTTGTGCGATTTAAAGGCCGTGGGCTTCACGGGCCACATTCGAGTGATGCATGGCGGTTTCAAAAGCAGTCGGGACATTTATAAAGGCCTCGAGTTGGTCCCTTTTGTACCTTCCGGACTGCGCAGTCGCTTTAACACTTTGCGAAGCAAAACATTCAAGGCGATTCAGAATTCCGATTTGATCATTTTTGGAGGAGGTGGCCTTTTCACTGATAGCGAAAGTCGCCGGGCCCCCTACATCTGGGCGGTGCAAGCCAAAGCGCTTCGAAGACTGAAGAAACCCTATATTTGTTATGGCCAAAGCCTGGGTCCACTCAAAACCTTTCTGGGTCGATATTGGGCGAAAAAAACCTTTAAACATGCCAAAGCCATTCATGTGAGGGATCAGGCGTCAGCGGAGCTTTTAGCAGGGTGGGGACTCAAAGCGGCTGCAGGGACAGATCCCGCCTTTTCTTGGCTACTGATGCAGCGAAGACCAGTCCCACGGAAGCCTGTTCTCATGGTTTCCTTACGGCTTTGGCCTACTTTTGAAGAAAAAACTTGGGAGCCCCTCATAAAAGAAATTAATGTTTTTGCGAAACGGAAAAAACTGAAACCCATCCTCATGGCCATGGATCTTCGCAATCTGAAAGAAATTCAAGCTCTCAAGAATACGAGAATGGAGCTTTTTGAACCTCAATCCGCTTTGGAGGCTTTTGAGGGCTTTGAAAAATCCACCCTGGCGGTGACCATGCGGCTCCATGCTTGCATCTTTGCACTTGCCGGCCAAACTCCTTTTATTGGACTTTCCTATTCGCAAAAAGTGAGCGCACTCCTACAAAAGTTAAAGCCCGAAAGTGGAGTAAAAATCCTCACTGAGATAAGCGGAGTAAGTCTTCGAGAGGCGCTCAAAGAACTTCCAATTAAACCCTCTCTTTCAGACCTCGAAAGCCCCATCATTCAAAACCAAGCCTTCTTAGCTCAGCAAATGCAGAATCTTTAAGGGTATAGCCTTGGGCGAGGGGGTGTTCACAAGAAGCTGCCGCTAAAACAATTCCCACTTGAGTTGCTTCTTGTAAACCCAAACCCTTTGCCAAACCTGCTAAAAGACCCGCACGAAAGGCATCCCCGGCACCGGTTGGATCGACCACTTGCGCTGTAAAAGCAGGAAATTTTTGTGCTTTCCTATCCTCCACGAATAAAACACCTTCCGATGCTTTTGTGATCCAAACAAGAGGAACTTTTTTGAAGATTTCAGCCTCGCTTAAACCTGAAATACTTTGGAAAAGAGCCCATTCATACTCGTTCACCAGGAGTGCACTAATCTTTTCTAGGCTGTTTTGGAGTTCTTCAGGCTTAAAAGTATGGATAAGCTGGCCGGGATCAAAGTAAACCTTTAAGCCGCGTGCATGACCCTGGGCAAGGGCCTGGAGCATGCGTTTTGTATTTTCCGGTCCAACGAGCAACAAATCACCTGCCACCGCAACACGGGGAAGTTCAAAGGATGGAGCATTTTCCCCGATGACTCCCGCTGAAAAATGCGTTATTTGAGCACCATCAAGATCCGTTGTCACCACAGCGCGAGCCGTTGATCCTTGCCCCCTCTCCAAAAAATCCACATTCATGCCCCAATCTTGAATAGTTTTAACATAGCTTGCGCTGTCTTCCCCAATTCGCGAACAAAGATAGGCCGGAACTTTTAAAAGCCCAAGTCCATAGGCGGTATTCCCACTGCAACCTCCAAAATGAGAACGATTATCCTCCACCAAAAAAGACACCGTTAACTTTTCCATCATTTCGGGCTTAATCACATCTCGAAAATGACCTTTAAACTGACCGATTTCATCAAAGGCAATGGAGCCGAGTAAAAAAAGCTTCATTTTGGCCTTTTTTCTTGGATAAAGCGGGCCACTTGCATCATTCCATCAATGGATTCCCCACAATCCCCCCAAAACCCCTCCAGAAGGGTATGAGTGAGGGAGCCTTTCTTTACATAATGGTCATTGACTGAAGAAATCTCCAATTCGCCACGTGCGGATGGCTGTATCCCTTTAATCACTTCAAAAACGTCAGGGGAGTACATATAACAACCCGTTACCGCGTAAGGACTGGGAGGAACCTTGGGTTTTTCCAAAATTTCAACAATTTTCTCACCGTCAAAACGAGGGACGCCATAGCTTTCCGGGTGAGCCATGGCCTTCAAAAAAATGTGGACCTCGCTGGGACCTGCTTCAAAGCTGCGAACAGCCTCTGTAAGATTGTCCTCATACACGTTATCACCGAGCATAACGACAAACTTCTGGGTTCCCACGAAATCACGAGCCAAGCTCAAAGCTTGAGCAATTCCACCCGCTTCTTCCTGAACCTCGTAAGATAAGTTGACCCCAAACTCACTGCCACTCCCAAGGAGTTCCAAGAAATGTCCGGCATGTCCCCGGCCGGAAACAAGCAGAATCGATCCAATGCCCATCTCCTTGAGTTTAAGGAGGGGGTAGTAAATCATCGGCTTATCATAGATCGGAAGGAGATGCTTGTTGGTGACTTTGGTGAGAGGCGTCAGCCGCGAGCCGGTCCCTCCGGCTAGAATAATTCCTTTCATAACGCGAACGGAGTGAGCGAATTAGAAGCTGTCGCGAAGCGACTCAATTTGAGTGTATACCAAGCGATGGTTTCACGCATCCCCAGTTCGATGGTGACCGAAGGGCACCATTGAAGCTCCTGTTCCATCTTTTTATAATCCATGGAGTATCTTTCATCGTGGCCGGGCCTATCTTTCACAAAAGAAATCAAACTCTCCGGTCTATCCAGCAGTTTCAAAATGATCTTCGCGATGTTTAAATTCTTCTGATCGTTGTCCGCCCCAATGTTGTAAATTTCACCGATTCGGCCCTCCTCCAAAATTCGTAAAATGGCTTCACAGTGATCACGCACATAGAGCCAATCCCTCACATTTTCACCGTTTCCATAAAGGGGGAGGGGCTCGTTTTTAAGAGCCTTGGCAATCAGCACCGGAATCAAGTTCTCATTGCTTTGAAAGGGACCGTAATTGTTAGAACAACGGCTGACCGTTACGGGCAAGTCGAAAGTACGTAGGTAAGAAAGACAAAGAAGGTCTGCAGCCGCTTTGCTGGCGGAGTAGGGGTTTGAAGGCCTTAGAATGCGATCCTCAGTAAACTTTTCTTTACTTCCAAAACCCAGGTCACCATACACTTCATCGGTTGAAATTTGATGGAAACGCTTCACATTAAAGTCACGCGCGGCATCTAAAAGCGTTTGTGTCCCTTGCACGTTAGTCACCACAAAAATGCTGGGGTCATCAATACTGCGGTCCACATGCGTTTCCGCGGCAAAGTGCAGCACCGCATCAAACTTTTCAGTTTCAAACAGCGCGCGAATGAGCGCGCGGTCCTCTATCCTTCCTTCTACAAACTTAACTCCATTTTTTTCCGCCTCCGCGAGATTCTCTCGGTGCCCGGAGTAGGTGAGGGCATCCAGAACCACGAGTTCATCCTCCGGATGTTTTTCCAGATGGGTATAAACATAATTCGTCCCGATGAATCCGGCGCCGCCGGTGATCAATATTTTCATCCCTCGCTTGCGAGTAAATATTAAAGGGTTTTCATTTTCTTTTCTTCCTTCCAAGCTTCCAAAACATCATGTTCTTCGAGCCGCAATTTACCCTGGAAACGAACCCCACATTCATCGCCCTTGGAAAGCTCTTCAAGGTCCTCATTCACCAATTTCAGTCCAATAACTTTTCCTTCGCCAATGAGTTCGCGGTCACGCAACACACGCACATTCGATCTTTTCTGAAGGACTCCTTCGGTAATGAGGCCGCCCACCACCATTTCTCCTTTTCCGGTGAAGAAAATCTTCATCACTTTAAACTTCCCCAGCTCAACGAGCGTGGTCTCAGGCTGGAGCATTCCGGAAAGAATTTTACGGAGGTCATCAATCAGTTCATAAATGATTTTATAAGTCACCACTTCAATACCCATGCGTTCGGCCAGCCGCTTCACATGAGAAGACGCCTCGGTGTGAAAACCAATCACCAAGCTGCCGGGACTGGCCGCAGCCATAAGCACATCAGACTCGGTGATTCCGCCCACTCCACTGTGAATCACGCGAATAGCGACATCGTCGTTCTTAACCTTATCGAGAGACTGTTTAATGGCCTCCAGCGATCCTTGCGTATCGGCCTTAATGACGACTTTTAAAAGTTTGAGAGAACCCTCCTTAATGCGTTGCAAAATTTCCTGCATTCCCATGCCGGTTTTAAAAAGTTCTTCACGCGCCATTTCATGCACTTGCGAGGCACGCTGACGCGCAATTTTTTCATCTTTCATGGCTTGAAGGATTTGCCCGCTTTCTACGGGATCATGCAGTCCCGCAATTTGAGCGGTATCGGAAGGGCCAAGTTTTTTAAGCGATTTTCCAAGGTGATCTCGCATGGTTTTTACGCGTCCAAAAGTTTGTCCCACAATAAAGTTGTCTCCCACGGAAAGGTTTCCTGTGTTAACAAGAATAGTCGCAACGGGACCTAAATTGGGATCCAAATGAGACTCCACCACGGTCGCTACGGCCGGACGGTTGGCATTCGCCTTGAGCTCCATCACTTCAGAAACCAAAAGCACACTCTCCAGAAGCTGCTCAATTCCTTCACGTTTTTTTGCTGAGATGGGCACCATAATGGTTTGACCACCCCATTCTTCTGGTTGGAGGCCATGTTCCGCCAATTCCGCCATGATTTTATTCACATTCGCTCCCGGTCTATCCATTTTATTGATGGCCACCACAATCGGTACATTGGCTTCTTTGGCATGGTTGATGGCTTCTACGGTTTGAGGCATCACACCATCGTCGGCAGCCACCACCAAGATTGCCACATCCGTTGCACGGGCTCCTCTTGCCCGCATGGCCGTAAACGCTTCATGGCCGGGGGTATCCAAAAAAGTGATTTTTTGACCTTTAATCTCAACCTGATACGCTCCAATGTGCTGTGTGATTCCTCCCGCTTCGCCTTCCACAACATTCGTGTTACGGATGGCATCGAGCAAGGTGGTTTTCCCATGATCCACATGCCCCATCACACAGACCACCGGAGGGCGTTTTTTAAGATCAGACTTGTCGTCTTCTTCCAGCAGTTTTTCTAAATTTCCTTTAAAAATATCCTCCGCATTCACATCACTGCGTTGTTTTTTAAGTTCCACGCCCGTTTCGGAACTGATAATTACCGCTGTGTCAAAATCAATAACCTGGTTCAGATTCGCTAAAATTCCATTTTTCATGAGTGCTCCAATCAAAACCGCGGCACTGAGCCCTGTTTTTTCCGCCAATTCCTTCACCGAAATCATCTCCGGGATTTCCACAATTCCTTTTTTTACTTCCGCTCGCTCAATTCGCTGCGGAGCTTTCTTCGTCACTTTGCCGGCTTGTTTCTTGCGCTGACTCTTCACGATTTCTTTTTCCTGCTCTTCTTCCACAATCTTTTCATAAACTTCAGACTCACTCTTTTCACTGCGTCCAGCCACTTCTTCCGTAACCAGTTGCGCCACCTCATCTTCAATCTTTTCAGCGTCCTCAAAGCCGAGCTCCAAAAGTGCCTTACGCATCTCACTTTCGGTGAGTCCCAGTTTGGAGGCGAGTTGTTCGAGTGCAATAGCCAAAGGTACCTGTTAAAAAAGCCCCCACACTTTAGGTTAAATCAGGTTGAAAGGCAAGGCTACTCTTCAGTAAACGGTTTTTCCTCCAAATCCAAAACTTCTACCTTACCTCCCACTTTTCCATCCGTGAGTTTATACACATCTTTGTCGATTTTCTTAAACTCACGAGAGGCGGTATTGTAGGTATTCACGGTTGTGCCCAATTGTTTACCGAGCTTTTGCATATAGTCGTCGTAAGCGTTCACATGTCTGCCCAAAACCTCAATATTTTTCAAAACCTCCTTTACAGATTCCTCCATTTTCATGGCTTTCATACCCTGAATCACCGTTTGTAAATAGGCGAAGAGGGAACTGGGGGAGACGAGGATAACGTGCTTTTTGAAGGCATATTCCAGAAGATTTTCGATGTTCACGGTCACACTGCCCACATTGGCCACCATCAAACTGTAGTAAACTCCCTCGGCCGGAATAAACATGAAAGCAAAATCGGTGGAATCCTCGCCGGGACGGATGTATTTCGCGGTCTCGTCGATGCGTTTTTTCACATCGGATTTGAAGGCTTTTTCCAGCTCCTCGCGCTTCTCTTTGTCCGTTTCTTCCATCACCTGATTGTATTTTTCCAGGGAAAATTTGGCATCCACGGGAATAATCATCTTATTGTAGAAAATCACCGCATCCACAATTTCGCCGTTTTCCATCTTGTATTGCATGGCGTATTGGCCGGGAGCAAGCACATTGGAAAGCAGCGATTCCAGAAAATATTCCCCCAAAATCCCCCGTTGTTTCGGATTTTTCAAAATATTCTCAAGACTCTTCATCTGCTCGGCAAAGTTCACCACTTGTTTGTTCGTAGCCTGTACCTCGGTAAGCCCTTTTGTGACTTGCTGAACAATGGCCGCGCTTTCCGCGAGCTGCTTTTGCACCGTTTGAGTGGTGTCACTTTGATGCTGTTTCAGGAGCAAAGTGATCTGATTTAGCTTCGTTTCCATCTCCGCCCGATTCTTCCCGTGCCCGCTTTCCACGTCACGTCGAAGGTCACCAATCACCTGCATCATCATTTTAAGGGAGCCCTCATCCTCCGGTTTCTTGAGCTCTTCAAACTTCTTATTGATGAGAAAAGCGAGGCCCCCAAAAACAAGAATGGCTAGCAGAAGCGGAAAAATGGTGTCCATACTATTGACGTTTATTAGATTTTATTGTATAATTACACGATGCTCTTTGAAAACCTCGGTGCCAGGAAGTGAATTGTCGAGGAGTGTCTAATATTACATTGCCATACGTGGATTAGTCCCTTCTCGACAATTTTCTCTCTAGCATCACCGTACGAAGCACGGCCTACAAAAAGAAGATTAACAAAAACCCTATTACTAAGCGAGGGTTTTTTCTTAAACGGTAACTTGGGGATAGTTCAATCGAACTAAAAACACAATAAAAGCACAACTCAAAAATTCAGGAAAATTTCAGTTTTATCTCAGGAATAATTCAGGACGTAGAAAAAATCATTCATTAAAATAAGCTTGTTCGGTTGGAACGTGGGCGTAGTCACGGTTGCGCTGTTTGGGTCGACAATTCAATTATAGCCCTACTCTTCCTTTGATTCAACCACTTTCTTCGCCTTAGCCGCTTTCTTTGGCTTCTTTTCTTTTACCTCAGCCTTCTCCTCCACTGCACCTTCAGCTGCAGTTTGAGCTTGAGCCTCTACTTCCACAGCCTCTTCCTTCACTTCCTTTTTCACCTTCTTCGGTTTCTCGGCAGGCGCTTCGCCCTCGGCAAGCAGAGAAAGACCAATACGCTTTTCTTCTTTGTTGATTTCAATCACGCGAGCCTCCACCGCTTGGCCGACTTCAAGAACTTTGGCCGGATCTTCGGGGTTACCGGAAATTTCAGAATTGTGAATCAGCCCGGTGATGTCGTCTTCAAGTTGAACAAAGGCGCCAAATTGAGCCAAACGGGTGATTTTGGTCTTAATGAGCGAACCCACTTTATATTTTTTCTCGATTTCCTCCCAAGGATCCTTGGTGAGCTGTTTCATGGAGAGAGAAATCTTATCTCCATCAATACCAATGATCTTGACATTCACCTTATTTCCAAGACGGGCAAAGTCATGGGCGTCGGAAACATGGCCCCAAGCGATTTCAGAAATATGCACCAGCCCTTCGAGACCTTCGAAGGCCACAAAGATACCAAATTTCACAATTCCACTCACCGTTCCGGTCATGGTGTTTCCCACTTTCAAGGTGGAAAGCGCATCGCTTCGTTCGCGTTCAAAAGCCGCACGCTCGGAAAGAATGAGTTTTCCATTCTCTTTATCAAGATTAATGATCTTAACGTTAAATTCGATTCCAATGAGCTCTTGTAGGCGAGACAGAATTTTAGCGCTGTCCGCACCGTTCACGCGAGGATAGTGAAGGGGAGCGAGTTGAGAAACCGGGATGAATCCTTTAATCCCATCCACCTCAAGGAGCAGACCTCCTTTGTTGGCTTCTTTAGGGCGAACCTTAAGGGTTTGATTGGTTTCGTAAGCTTTAACAAATTTATCCCACGTTTTATCTTGGCTGGCGCGGCGGAGCGAAAGCACCACCAGACCTTCGTCATTTTCAGGGTCGAGTACACACGCGGCCACTTCATCTCCAATTTTAAGTTCCGCGAGGGTGTCCATGGAATCTTTAATTTCACGTCCGGAAATCATCCCGGTAAGAACGCCTCCCATGTCCACAATGATGCAATTTTTTTCAATCGAAACCACCGCTCCGGTCACCATGGCCCCGGGTTCGGGAAGAGTAAGAACAGGGGAGTCCTCCATAAGTTGCTCCATGGGAACTACGATGATACTGGTCGACATAAAAGTCTTCGCACAGAACTGAGTAAAGAATAGGAACTTTTACCGAGTCAGCAGTTCTGTGACTGAGACCTGAACCGAGCAAAAGCTCCGCGATTCTACTCAGTTTTTCTCAGGTTGTAAAGACTAAAAATAAATGGGCATCCAGATAATTTCTAGTGCTAGCTCGCTAAAGAAAATAAAAGACTGGAATATCAAGAAAAGAATCCAAAAGAGCCAGGCTTTTCTGATAAACTTTTGTTTGAACTTAGAAAGGAGTACGAGAACCGCAAAATAGTAGAAGTAGTTCAAAACTACGGCCAAGGCCAGACCAAACCAAAGAAGAGGTGGATCCTCAAAGAATGAAAGAAGAAAAGTGAAAGGAAAGAAAAAATCAGCCCATAAGAATCCAAGAAAGGGATTGATCGGAAAAAGGATCGCAGTGCAAAGGACAAGCAAGAAGAGAAACAAGCCGAAGCTCTGTTTCCAAGGTAGACCTATTTTCCCATTGGTAACAGGAATAATTTTATTCTTCATGGTTCAACATTTTTTCAGGCTGTTCTTTTCTGGGCTTGATTCCTTTTGAAGAACGTCCTTGAGGTGCTCTTTTCTTGAGAACAATAGCTTCATCTTTTTTGAGGATTTGGAGGCTGTCTCCTTCGGCAAAATCGCCGTCAAGAAAGCCCTGAGCAAGAGGATCCTCAATCAGCTCCTGCACCTTACGACGCACCGGCCTGGCTCCATAATCGGGATCCGTGCTAAGAGTCGCCAAAAGATCCAGAGCCGTTGGAGTAAGATCGAGCGTGATTTGTTTTTCCAGCAAACGAGCTTCCAATTCTTGCACATGAATCCGCACGATTTCTTTAATACTGGTGTGGGTGAGGGGCTTGAAGACGATAATGTTATCCACGCGATTGAGGAACTCAGGTTTGAAGTGAGCTTTAAGGTCCTTTAAAACTTCTTCTTTCTTATATTCGAAGGATTGCATGGCAGCGTCCATTTCGCTTGAACTGAGTTTAAAGCCTATGGGGGCGGCACTTTCGGTGAGTTTGCGAGCGCCAATATTCGAGGTCATGACAACAATTGCATTTGTGAAATCCACTTTTCGTCCTTTCCCATCGGTAAGGACTCCATCTTCCAAAATTTGGAGGAGGATGTTGAAAACATCAGGGTGCGCTTTCTCAATCTCGTCAAAGAGGATAACGCTGTAGGGTTTGCGGCGTACTTTTTCAGTGAGCTGACCTCCTTCTTCATAGCCCACATAACCGGCGGTGGTACCGGTGAGTCGGGAAGTATTATGGCGTTCCATGAATTCACTCATATCAATTTTCACCAACGCTTCTTCGTCGTTGTAAACTTCGCGGGCAAGGGTTTTCACCAGCTCCGTTTTCCCAACTCCGGTGGGACCGAGGAAAATGAAGGAGGCAATGGGACGCTTCGCACTGGAAATTCCCGTTCTGCTGCGACGAATGGCGGTGGCCACTTTTTTCAAAGCTTCTTCTTGTCCCACCACATGGCGTTGCATAATCCCTTCCAAATCTTTAAGTCGTTCCACGTCTTCCTTCACCAGTTTGGTGACGGGTACTCCGGTCATACGAGAAATAACGCGAGCAATATCTTCCGCGTCAATGCTTCCGCGCATTTCACGGGGGATTTTTACGCGTTTCTCTTCCTCAATTTTCTCCGTAAAAATCAGTTCTTGCTGACGAAGATCAGCGGCTTTTTCATAATTCTGTTCACTCACGGCTCGTTCTTTCTCTTTAGTGATACGTTTGAGCTCACGTTGGAACTCTTTAAGCGTAACACTTTCTTGCTTGCTGGACATGCCTTTGAGAGCGGCCGCTTCGTCCATCACATCAATCGCTTTGTCGGGGAGGAAACGATCATTGACGTAGCGTTTGGAAAAGCGAACAGCCGCTTCCAAAGCGTCATCGTGAATAATGAGGTTGTGATGATTTTCAAAGCTTTCTTTAACCCCCCTCAAAATGGCAAGAGTATCCTCCTCGGAAGGTTCGTTCACCATCACCGATTGGAAACGACGCTCAAGAGCGGCATCTTCTTCCACATATTTGCGGTACTCAGTCGTAGTGGTGGCTCCAATGACTTGAACCTTTCCTCGGGAGAGGGCGGGTTTCAAAATATTGGCCGCATCCAGGCTTCCTTCAGCGCTTCCCGCACCAATCACCGTGTGCAGTTCATCGATGAACAAAATCACATTGGGCTGGCCGGCGGCTTCTTCCAAAATTTGTTTAATGCGTTCTTCAAATTCTCCTCGATATTTGGTTCCGGCCACAACCGCAGCCATGGAAAGACTCAAAATGCGCTTATCGAGCATGCTGTCGGGCACTTGTTCGGCTACAATGCGTTGAGCCAGACCTTCCACCACGGCGGTTTTTCCCACGCCGGGATCTCCTATGAGAACGGGATTGTTCTTCGTTTTTCGAAGTAAAATCGCAACGCAGCGTTCCACTTCTTTTTCGCGCCCAATAATGGGCATAAACTTTTTCTCCGTTGCTTCCTGCACCATATCGCTGGTGAAGTAGTCGAGAGCGGGCGTAGCGGACTTTCCTTCCTTCTTTTTCGAGTCGAATCCTGTTTCTTTACTCTCTTGTCCCGCTAAGACTCCTTGGAGACCGTTGAGGAAGAATTCCAAAGGATTCATGTTTCCGGACATCGGTGCTCCGGCGGCGGCAGGCCCCTGAGCCATCCCCGGGTTTTGCTTCATCCTTTCAAAAGTTTGAACGATTTCCTGGCGAACATCCTCCGGGGAAATTTTCATGTTTTCGAGAATGACCGTTGCCGCTGTATTCTCCTGAAGCACCAAAGCATAGAGGAGGTGTTCGGTTCCCACAAACATATGGGTAAACTCGTGAGCGCTGCGAATGGCATCTTCAATGACTTTTTTGGCGAAACCGGAAAGCCCGCCCGGATTTTTAGATCCGCGTTGATTCATTTGCGTGCGACCCACGGTTTTTAAAACAAGATTCACATTTTCGAGTGTGACTCCAAAATTTTGAAGAATAGTGGCGCCCAAGGAATTGCGTTGAGCCAAGATTCCGATGAGAATATGTTCGGTTCCCACGTAGCTGGTCCCCGTCTTTTTGGCTACCTCTTGAGCCACAATGAGCGCTTGCTTCGCCTCTTTTGTAAACTTATTGAATTGATCTGAATTGGACATAATTTGGGTTTAAGGATTGCAGTAGTTTGTAGTCCTTCAATAATACCAGAACTTTCAAAACTTTTCAGCCATTCCAGTTTGCCAAAAAAATAAGAGAAGATCTAGTATATTTTCGCTGAATCTAAAAAGTGTTCACAAGTATTGCAAGGAAACGAAAATGTGTTCCTGGCAAGATAGGCCGTTGTAAAACATTTTTTTGGCAAGGTCAATTGCTTGATAAACGGCTTCTACAAGCTTAAATTCACTTCTTACACCAGGAAATCTTATGTCCGTCAAAGAAAAATTGCTCGAAACGCTTCAAACTCTAGGGTTCTCAGAAAATGAGGCTCGCATCTACCTTACAGTGCTTGAGCTCAGGGAAGCATTGCCCGCCAGTATTGCTCGTAGATCGGGCGTGAAACGCTCCTGCGCCTATTCGCTTTTAGAAAGATTGGCGCAAAAAGGTCTTCTCAGTCCGGTTAAAAAGAATGGTCATCTCGTGTATCAAGCCAAGAACCCCCAACGCTTTCTTGAAGAACAGAAACAAAAATCGGAACTTTTTAAGACTTCTCTCGAAGATCTCAATATGGATTTACCCAAACTTCTTTCACTTCATGAGTCTTTTGATGATAAGGTTGAAGTGTTCATTTTTCGTGGGGAGGACGGACTGACTAAACTGACAAAAGAGATGCTTACTTTCAAAGGAAGAAAAAATCGCGATGAAAACCCTGAAAACGAAATCATTATTTACAATAAAAGCATGGCCATCATCTCCTGGAAAAACAAACTGGGGGTGGTGATTCAGAACAAAGATATTGCAAACGCCGCCCGCTCGTTAAAGATGTTTTGAATCAAAGCATTATCTCAAGCTCTTTTTCAGGCCCCTTGAAGATGGAACTGCCTATCGATTGAAAGTTTCAGCTTCAATATGCCCGCTACTTCAATCGGTAAAATGGTACAGTCAGAACCCGAGTCAACTAAAGCGTAAGATTTGAAAGACACGCCATTTGCTTTAAAGGTGACAGGTAACATGGGTCGAAAAATCCGTTCTTCCTCCAGGCCCAAATCTTCAATATAAGGAAAGTCCATTTCATCCGGCGATACAAGTTTTTGGAACCAGAGTAAATCTTAATGATTTCTCATCATTCCTACTCTCAACTTTTTTATATAACTTCTTCAAACTTCCATCGCTTTCTACGATTGAACTATTTTTAATAGCTATCCATTTGCCTGCATATTTTTTTTCGAACTTGAACATGGTGTTTGTGATTAATCCTCAGCCACTATAAACTTGAAAGCTCTTTTTTGGAAGTATATAAAAGCATTTCCTGTTGTCACGGCTGGACGACAACTCGCCTTCGTCTTCGCAGACCTACAAGGCTGGTCATAGCTGTAACCACCAAAGGAATCATGGCGCCTGTTTGAGGGTTGTAGGTGCAGCCACAAACCGGCTGATTCGGATCTTCTCCGGGATCTTCGTGGTCTCCATCAGCGTCTGCATCGGCATCCGTGTCTGCATCGGCATCCGAATCCGTGTCGGTATCGCTGTCTGTATCGGTATCCGCGTCACCTTCTTCAGTGCTGTCTACCGTGTCTGCAAAGAAGTTGGTTCTTGTGCCATTCGTTGCTTCAAGAATTTCAGCATCGAGTTCATTCGCTCCACTTTCATCGGTATAAGTCCCTTGTACTAAATATCCTCCCGCCCCCATATCCACCCAAGTCCATTTGGAGCTGTCGCAAGTATCTACGAAATAACCGTTCGGTGTATCTTCACAATCACTTTCCGAATCTTCCGAATGTGGAGCAACATATTTACTTACAGGGGATCTATTGTTCTTCAAAACAAGTTCTTTTAAATTTGCACCACCAAGTGACTTTTTTTTCAAAATAGGTTTGTACCGCATGAGGGATTTCTTCCGAATTAGAATAAAACTCAATTTCTCCTGTTGCATAATTAATGGCAATAAAGCCAGTCTTTTTCTCATATGAACCAATCAAATATACCTTTGGTGGCACGTCGTAATATCTTTCAATATCATCGATAATAGCAACGGAAGAAGCTTTATTATCCCATATAGACTTGCCTGTTGCTAAATTGCCCACTTCAAATCTACAATCACCAAATTGGTAGTATACGTCTTTGCTCCAACCGTATTCGGGGCCGCATGATTTCACATTTGTTCGTAAAAAAATGAAAAATAGTGTAATTAAAAATATTGTCGCAAGAATTGTCCAGGATGTCTTATTAGTAAGAAACATATTATTTAGTAGTTATTTGTTCTTCAAAGCTAGCTGTAATTGTGTATTCGTTTATTACATTAAACGTTTCTAAAGTGTTTGCTGAGTTGTTGGCAGTATTTAAAGCAGTACTCTCATAATCTGGGTTATATTCAAAGTTATATTGATCTAAAAAATCAAACCCAATTTCGTATTGACCATTTTCTAGTTGTGTTGCTTCCCAAGTACCTTGGATTTTGCCTATTGCTGTGCTCAAATCTCCAGATTCAAATTTTATATCAAAACTATCGGCCAACTCCCCATTTCCAATTTGTTCTGTAATCGATGAAAGTTGTGCTTGGTACTCATCGGATGCTTTGATCTGACTAACCAAGTTGGTGCTTTCATCAAAATGTAGACCACGTGGATTATTTTGCAATGAGTGTTGAAAAAGAACTGAAGTCCAGTAATTTCCAGTTTGTCTATAATAAATTGAAACGCCTAATCTTAAGTTTGCTCTAATTGCTTCAATTGGATTTGCCATTTCCCCATCCGGATCCACCAAATTCATCGGATTATTTCTGCTATACGCATAGAAGTTAAGACTCTGTGGATCTTGAATCAGTTTGAAGACTCTGTTATCCAGTTGCGCCGGATCCTGGCTACTAAACCTCCCAATATCACTGTCATACCACCGTGCTTCAAAGTAATAGAGCCCCAGGTCGTCATCGAGTTCCTTATCCGTGAAGGAGTGCTCGCTGGGGACACTGGCTCCGGTGGGCTGCGAATCAAGAAGCTCACTTCCGTAAGGGTAATAATCATAGAGCTGCACCACGGTTCCGGTGCCGTCGTGGAATTCTTCAATAGATTTTCAAGGAGCAAAGTGTCTGAGAAAAGTGAATCACCTCAGTTTTTTCTGAAGTTGAGAACCCCTAAAAAAAAGACAAGAAAGCCAAAAGCCAAGAAAAATAATTTAATCCAGTCGAGTAGGTTAGGAAAAACAAAAAAGAAAAACGTCAAACCGCAAATTAAAATCAAGGAAAGAGGAAAGTACAATTTAGTATCAGAAAAAATTGCTAACACCCCTGTAGTCAACAAAGAGATCCAAAGGACTAAAAATTCATTAGAATTCGTTGGATCGACCCAATTTGAAAGGAACAAGAAAACTGTGATAATTAAAATAGCTAAAACGCAACAGAAAAAATGTAACCTTAGATTTACCCCCCCCTTTTTGTGGGTGGGTATGTTATATTTTCCTTTCAAGAAGATGCCAAGAAGAATCGTCAGTAGAATTGCAATTAAAAACAGGTAAACATCTTTTTCAAAGTAGCCGTCAAAAATCAACCAAAGAATTGAAAAAAGTAAAAAAAGGAACCCAAAAAGAAGTTTCGTTATAGACTCTACTACTGGATCAGGTTGAGGAATTTTAAGTAATTTATGTAGTTGCATAGATTGTGAGTTATTTAGTTACTAATAAATTAAACTTTTTTATGGATTTAAAAACTAAGTGAGATAGAACTATTCATAGTTTTCTGAAATCTCGATTACTCCAGCGGCTGCAAAAGAACCGAATGCAATCCAAGCGAAAACCTCACCTGCTCCTGGAATCCATGAGGTTGCCACTGCGGCAATTCCGCTAATGATTCCTACAAGAATAAATCCAGCTTGTGTAGACATTTCCTCTTCTTCAAATCCATCAGGATCAAAATATCTCACCGGATTATTCAAAGAATATGAGTACATATTCAGCTTTTGAGGATTATCGAGGTACCGTTCAGTCATTTTCATTATAGCACTTAATTCTTGAGCTTTGTCCTTATTTAAGGAAACTTCACAATCCTGATAAGATAAAAACTTCAAATTTGAACTTTCAGTACTTTTATTAGTTTCTTCGTTTGAACTTTGTTGATCTGCATTTTCAAATGGATTGTCCCCTGAGGGTACTACTGAGTAAAGAATATTTTCATTTGTCGTAGTACTGTTTTCTTTTTCTTCTTGTTGCGGACATTCATCTAAATCCTCAGCATTTAAATGAAGAATCAAGGCATTTGGATCCTGTCCGCTGAACCTCCCAATCTCACTGTCATACCACCTTGCCTCAAAGTAGTAGAGACCGAGATCATCATCCAGTTCTTTGTCCGTGAAGGAATGCTCGGAAGGGGCGTTCTCGCCGGTGGGCTGCGAATCTAAAAGCTCGGAGCCGTAGGGGTAGTAGTCGTAAAGCTGGGCCACGGTGCCGGTGTCGTCGGTAACAAGGGCGGTCCCACCAAGATGGTCTTGGTGATTGTAGAAATACTCTTTGGTTCCGTCTCCGTCCGTGTCTTCGTAGGAGGCGATTCTTTGCCCTCCGGCAAAGATGTAATAGGTGGGAGTTCCCGCGCTGGTGGAAGTTCCCCCACGGAGTTCTTCCAGGGGCATGTAGTAGGTGTAGTCATCCGTGCCGCTGGAGCTGTCTACCGTCTTGTAGCGGCTGCCGGAGCCGTTGTAGTAGAAAGTCTTGCCACCGCTGCTTGAAAGGCGGTTACGTTTGTCCCAGGTGTATGAATGAGTTCCGTCCAAGAGCAAATTTCCGTTGCTGTCATAAGTATGAGCCGTTCCATTCACCGACGTAACCGCGTGAGGGTTGGTTCCACCGCTGCCGGTTCCGTCATACAGCATAGTTCCCACATCACTCTTATAGGTCATATTTCCAACCTCATCGTAGGTGTAGCTTTCGCTATAATCTCCGGCGGAAAGGCCGCTGGTTCCGGCAGTGAGAAGACGGTTCAAATCATCGTAACTGTACGCAAGCGTCTTTGCCGTGGGAGTGATGCTGTCGTCCACAATCCCGGTAATGTTTCCAACGCTATCGTAAGTGTAGGTGAGGTCTTGTACGGAGCCGGATGTACTGGTGGTGCCATCACTGTAAATTCCCGTACTAAGCTTGTTCGTCAGGCGGTAAGCCTCCGCCGCGTCAAAAGTATTCGTGGTGATCACGCCATTTCCGTAAGTGGTGCTTTCCAATTGGCCCATCGGCGAATAATCAAAATCGGAAACCATGTCCGTAAGAGTTGTGGTGCCACGAGTGACTTTTTCCAAGGCTCCGGTTTCGTTGTAGGTGTAATTGAGGGTGAGCACACTGGAGGGATAAATGAGTTTTGTAGGACGACTCAGTAAATCCGAAGTGGTTTGGAAAGCGTAAGAGTAAAACGTGGTGAGACCGGGCTTGAGGAAGTAAATAGTTTCCTTACTGGGATTACCCAAGTAATCGTAAGTGTTGAAACGATCGTAGTAATCGTAAGATGTAGAAGTGCCGTCTCCCACCCTCACTTGGTACAGCTGCATTCTTCCGCGCGTGGCGCTGTCGTAGGAGTAAAAAACATTTCGAACAGTACTGCTCATGTCCCAGTCTTCGTAGGTGGGACGGTCCAGCTGATCATAAGCCCAGGTGATTACTTGGCCGGCGGGATCCGTTTGAGTGAGGAGATTGTTGTTTTTGTCGTAGGTATAAGTCCAAGTCCCAAACGAAGTTTCAGTAGGGTCGTGAAGGTCCTGCTGGCTGATTTTTCTGCCCAGGCTGTCGTAGTCGAAGTTACGTTCATTTCCTTGCGCGTCCGTGAGAGTGATGAGCTCACCGAGGGGGTTGTATTCGTAGGAAGTGGTGTATGTTTCGGCGGAGCCAAGTGAGTCCGTGTTTTGTTCTTCAACACTGAGGAGCTGGCCGGCGGCTCCATAGGAATAAACCTTAGCAATGCCGTTCGCATCCGTCACCGTATTTTCCCACTGCGAGTAAGAGTAAGTGGTGGTTCCGTTGGGATCCGTAATAGAGAGAGGTCGGTTAAGAGCGTCGTAAGTGCTTGTGACGGAATACTGAGCAGCGTCGCGGCCGTAAGCGCTTGAAGAGGTTTCATAAGGAAGAGTCTGCTGCGAGGCATTTCCAAGGTCGTCGTACCAAACGTCCACCGTTGTGTAGACGCCGTCCTCCGCTAAAGTATTCGTTTGAACCGTGCGCCCGAGGCCGTCAAAGTAGGAGACATTTTCACTTGTAATGCCGCCCACGGTGGAAGTGGTCGTAGCGGAGCTTGGCACGCTACTATCATCGTAGGTGCTGGTGGAAAGCGTCGTTAAGACACCGCTTGTGGGATCTGGTACGGAAACGGTCAACACTCGGCCGAGGCCATCGTAAGCCATTTCGCTGGTGATGCTATTTTCGTCCGTGCGGCTGGTCACTTGGCCCGTCGCATAGTCGTATTCCGTGTTCACGGTGTAGGTTTTCGGATTAGTGGTCGTGGCGGGATAGAGATTGTAAGAGTCATAAGTAAAACTGGTGGTGTAGCCGCGTGGATTCCTCACCGTGGCCACAAGGCCATATGAGTTGTAGGTATAGCCCGTGTAGTACCAAGCGGGAGTAACGTCATACCAGCGGTAGGATCGAGTGACATTCCCGATGCTCACGCTGCCATAGGCCAGGCTGTCATAGAAATAACGCGCTTTTTTCAAAGTACTTCCGCTGCTGTTTGTCATTTTTTCTTCCTTCACTTTATTCCGAATTTCCCCGCCGCTCGTGTCCGCAGCGTAGCTGTAGGTGGCGGTAGTTTTCTCATCCACACTCGTAACGTCTGTGAAAGTGCCATCTGTACTCGCCGTGACTTCCCCGTAGTTAATCACCGTCGCCACGTTTCCATTGGAGTCGTAGGTGTAGGCACTGCCCGTATCTCGGTGGGTGCCGGAGCCGCCGCTACTGTCTCCATCGTAACTCATGGAAACGCTCTGCGTTTTGTAAACGTAATCATTATCGTAACCAAGGTCTGAAGTGGCCCAAGTGTCCACAGTCCGGCTGAACAAATTACCCGCATCATCATAGAGATCGCTTTGGTACGAGTGGCCGAGTAAGGGAAATTCTCCCTGCTCATAAAAAGTTTCCACAACTCGTCCCTCCTCGGTTTTAGTCACGCCGGAAAAACCGGCGAACTGTTTGTTGAGCTCATCTTCATAGAGGTAAGCGCCGCCCTCATAATCAAACGAGGTGGTGCTGCTGTCCCCAAGACCATCTTCCACAGTAATCGAAGAAACCACATTCATGGCAAAAGGAAGGTCCGGGTTTTCGAACTCGGTGGAAGGAGCATAGGAAATCGTGGTGGTGGCTCCTGAAGGATGCGTAACTGTCTCGAGGAGTTCGGGTGCGGCGTTGTTTATATAAACCGACTGCACCGCCGTTCCTGAAGAAGTGTGGTACTTGGACTTCACCATGTCCGGCAAGTTGTCCCCGTCCACATCGAACATTTGCACGCCGTTGTAACTACCCGGTTCCCCGACAAAAGGCAGTGGAGCGGTATATGAAGTGTCCTCTTCCCAACCCGTCCCATCGCCTTTGTTAATATAGACCTCATCGTGAGTGGGGGATGTGGATGAACGCACAATATCGGCCAGGCCGTCCCCATCCACATCTACCATTTGAGCCATTTCCATCGCACTCCCGCTCCCTTCCCAAAAAGTAACAGGAATAGCGTAGCTCGTATCTTCCGACCAAGTTAAATCTCCTTGGTTGATATAAACCGCCTGTTGAGTGGTTCCGGAACTACTTCTCGATCGAATCATATCCACCAATCCGTCTCCATTTGCATCCGCTAACAATATTCCCGCATCCATGTTGGCACCGCCAAGATCGTTAAAATAGATAGTACTTGGAATTGAAAAACTCGTTTCTTCGATCCATGTTTTACTACTCGGGTCGTAAAGGTAAATGGATTGGGTCGTGATGCCGGATGGAGATATAACGGACCGAATGTAATCGGGGAATCCGTCTCCATTAATGTCCAGTAAGCGCACCCCGTAATCCACCGCGTATCCGCCATTAAAAGACTGGGGTGGAGGAGAAGCCGTTTCTTCGGTCCAAGTGTAACTGTCTTTATCCGCTTTATATAAAGTATCGGTCCCGGATGTTCCATAAAAGATATCGGTGAGTCCGTCTCCGTTGAAATCCGCCATACGGGCATTTTTCATCAGATTGGTGGAGGAGCTGTAGAAGTAAACGGGAATATCGTAGGCACTGTCCTCGAACCAACCCGTCCCGTCTCCGGCGTTCAAGTAAACGTAGTCGTAGTCGCTTCCGATATACGATGAGTTCAAAAGATCGAGCAATCCGTCTCCATTCACGTCGGCGGTTTCCACTCCTCTATCGGTGTTTGCGCTAAAAGCATAAAAGTAAACGGGAATGTTGTAGCCACTGGTCTCGGTCCAATCTTTATCGGACTCTATATAGTCAAAACTCGTGGCTGGGAGAGTCGTTGTGGCGCCGGATTCGCTCACGGCGGATTCCGTTACGGACTGCAAAAAAGATCGTTCCGTGTTGTCCGGCGTGGTGTAGGCAAGGGCATAACTGCGCCTTTCCGTGCCGTTCACGGAAGCAGTGATTTCACTCACGCGATAGTCCGTGCTCACTTCAAAGCCCGTGCTGAAAAAAGTACTGGGATCGCTGCGAGCCTCCAATGTGAAGTCCACTGTGAAAATACCATCTGTAGTTCCGCTGCCGGTATAAGTAATCGTTTCCGGATAAATTTGTCCGCTTTCTTTATAATAGGTGTAGCTCACATAGTTATCATTGGTATCCCGCATTTCTTCAAGCATCCACTTGTAAATGTGCGTCGTGTCCGAAGCATCGTCCTGCCGACTGTTCGTATCCGCGCCAAAAGTATAAACGGTTCCTGATTTATCGGTGACCGTCCAAGAATCGTCCGAATTAAATTCGTAGGTCAAGAAACTACCGTCTTCAACCTTACTTGCATAGTCGCCGTAAGGGCTGCCGCTTTCATTCACCAACTCACCACTGAGCGAAGAACTGAAATAAGTTTCATCGTAAATATTATTGAGGCCGGTTTTGTTGATTCGCGTGATGGAAGGAATCCCGATGGACCAACCCGTTCCGTAAAAACTGTCCCACTCGCTATTTTGACTGTTGTAATTGAGCGCGAGCGAAGGCTGCATACCGTTTCGTCCGTTTGGCACCGTGATTGGAAGTGTATAAGTGTAGGCTCCACTCCAGGAACTGCTTTGCGAGCTTCCATCGAAGGAAAGTCGATTGCTACTGATTTCGTAAGTCTGATCGTAGAACCCTTCATCACGATCGGTGGCATCCGCCTCCGCTTTTGGAATGAAGCGCGGTGCCAGACCAATCACAAAAAAACCGAGCAGAAGGGAGCTGAGAAAACGCCGGTTTTGCTTGTGCATAAGCGATTTTTAAATTGACTATACTATTCTCCGCCAGGGGTGGGCGTGTCCAGGGCAAAGTAAAATTAGCTGTTGTCACGGCTGGACGACAAATTGGTTTTTGTCTGATTTATGAAACCGCCTGAACAGTTTCAACTTAAGCCGCCATCCTTTCTTTTCTTCGTCTCCTTGAAGCCAAGAACCCTGCGGTAACAACCAAAGGAATCATGGCGCCTGTTTGAGAATTGTAGGTGCAGCCGCAAACCGGTTTCTCGGTCACGGGTGGCTCTACGTAATCTCCATCGGCATCCGCATCCCCGTCTGCATCCGCATCCGCATCGGTATCTGAATCGGTATCCGCATCCGCATCCGAATCGGTGTCGCTGTCTGTATCCGTGTCCGCATCTCCTTCCTCAGTGTTATCCACCGTATCCGCGAACTGTTTCCTGGTCGGATCGTCAAGGACTTCTTCATCGAGTTCAAGCGCGCCCAGGTCATCGGTAAAGGTTCCTTGCACAAGGTACCCGCCATTCGCCTCCACCCAAGTCCATTGGGTTGAAACACAAGTGTCTACAAACTTGCCGGTCGCCTCGTCCGCACAGTCACTTTCCGAATCTTTATTTGGAGGTACCACTCCTTCAATGCCAAGTCCGGCACCGCCTTGATAGTCTTCGTAGGTGTATGCGGTTATTCCGGAGACTACTGTTGAATCGATAGTGGTTTCCATGTAGGCCACGGATACACTGTCTCCCGCGCTGTCATAAACGATGCTTCCATCTTCGGCAACGTAGGGAGTTCCTCCATTATATTCGTAATAACCGCTCTCTTCGGGATTGGTGGGATCTTCGTAAACGATGTCTCCTTCTTCGAGTTCACTACCTTCCACGGATTCGG